>NZ_JBQSWK010000034.1:0-37673 GCF_052377065.1 Brachybacterium sp. AOP42-C2-15 | reverse complement strand
GGCAGGGTCGTGCGGCGCCCCGGAGCGTCCGTGGCCGCGGATGTCCACCCGGATCACGGTGTGCTCGGCGGCGAGCGGCGCGAGATAGCCGAGGCCCCGCCAGATCGCCCGGGAGAGCACCGAGCCGTGCAGCAGCACGAGCGCCGGGCCGGAGCCGGTCACGTCATAGCGCAAGTCGATGCCATCGACGGGGGAGGGGATGACGGGCACGGCAGGCCTTTCTCGGGCGGGGTGGAGCACGCTGCTCCGCGCGCCCCAGAGTACGCAGGCAGCAGCGGCGCTGCGGGTCACGCCGCAGGGTGCATCGCGGATCGCGTCGCAGGGTTCGCCGCAGGTCGGGCTGCAGACGCCGGACGCCGGCCCGGTCCGCACAGGGCGGTCCGGACCGGCGTCTGGTCTGCGGGGCTCAGGGAACCAGCGGGCTCAGAGCGCCGCCGAGATCTCCTCGAGGATCCGGTTGAAGGTCGCCGACGGGCGCATCACCGCAGCGATCTTCTCGGCATCGGGGCGGTAGTAGCCGCCGATGTCCGCGGGCTTGCCCTGCACCGCGAGCAGTTCCTCGGCGATGGTCTGCTCACTGTCGGTGAGCTTCTTCGCGATGGGACCGAACGCCGTGGCCAGCTCGACGTCCTCGCTCTGCTGCGCCAGCTCCTGGGACCAGTACATCGCCAGGTAGAAGTGGCTGCCACGGTTGTCGATGCTGCCGAGCTTGCGCTGCGGGGACTTGCCCTCGCTGAGCAGTGTCTCGGTGGCGCGATCCAGGGCGTCGGCGAGCACGCGGGCGCGGTCGTTGCCGGCAGTACGAGCCAGGTGGCGCAGCGACTCGGCCAGTGCCAGGAACTCCCCGAGAGAGTCCCAGCGCAGGTAGTCCTCCTCGATGAGCTGCTGGACGTGCTTCGGGGCGGAGCCGCCGGCGCCGGTCTCGAACAGGCCGCCGCCGTTCATCAGCGGCACGACCGAGAGCATCTTGGCGCTGGTGCCGAGCTCCATGATCGGGAACAGGTCGGTGAGGTAGTCGCGCAGCACGTTGCCGGTGACCGAGATGGTGTCCTCGCCGCGGCGCACCCGCGCCAGGGTGTGCTCGGTGGCCTCGATGGGGGACATGATCTGGATGTCCAGACCCTCGGTGTCCTCCTCCGCCAGATACTTCTCGACCTTGGCGATGAGGTTGCGGTCATGGGCGCGGGACTCGTCGAGCCAGAACAAGGCGGGCATGCCCGACTCGCGCGAGCGGCGCACCGCGAGCTGGACCCAGTCGCGGATCGGGGCGTCCTTGGCCTGGCAGGCCCGGAAGATGTCGCCGGCCGCGACCTCCTGGGTCATGAGCGCGGCGCCGGAGGCGTCCCGCACCTCGATGCGGCCGTCGGCCGCGACCTCGAAGGTCTTGTCGTGCGAGCCGTACTCCTCGGCCTTCTGCGCCATCAGGCCCACGTTGGGGACGGTGCCCATCGTGGTCGGGTCGAAGGCGCCGTTCTGCTGGCAGTCCGCGATGGTCGCCTGGAAGACGCCCGCGTAGGAGGAGTCGGGGATCACCGCGAGGGTGTCCTGCTCGGCGTCGTCCTTGTTCCACATGTGGCCCGAGGTACGGATCATCGCCGGCATCGACGCGTCCACGATCACGTCGGAGGGGACGTGGAGGTTGGTGATGCCCTTGTGGGAGTTCACCATCGCGAGGTCCGGGCCGTCGGCCAGGTCCTGCTCGATCGCGGCCTTGACGCCCGCGCGAACGGTCTCCTCGAGGCCCTCGACCCCGGCGAGGATTCCTCCCAGGCCGTTGTTGGGGGACAGGCCGGCCGCAGCGAGCTGGTCACCGAACTGGGTGAACAGGGTCGGGAAGAAGGCGCGCACGGCGTGACCGAACAGGATCGGGTCGGAGACCTTCATCATGGTCGCCTTCAGGTGCAGGGAGAACAGCACACCCTGCTCCTTCGCAGTGGCGACCTGCTCGCGCAGGAAGGCCTCGAGCGCCGCAACGCGCATCACGGTGGAGTCGACGACCTCACCGGCGAGCACCGGCAGGGAGGCCTTGAGCACGGTCTCGGTGCCGTCGGCTGCGATGTGCACGATCGAGAGGGTGTCTGCGGCCTCGAGCACCACGGACTGCTCGTTCGCCCGGAAGTCGTCCTGGCCCATCGTGGCCACGGAGGTCTTCGAGTCCTTGCTCCAGGCGCCCATGCGGTGCGGGTGCGCCTTGGCGAAGTTCTTCACCGCGGCGGGGGCACGACGGTCGGAGTTGCCCTCGCGCAGCACCGGGTTCACGGCCGAGCCCATGACGGAGTCGTAGCGGGCCCGAACGTCCTTCTCCTCGTCGGTGGAGGGGGACTCGGGGAAGTCGGGCAGGGAGATGCCCTGGGCCTGCAGCTCGGCGACGGCGGCCTTCAGCTGCGGGACCGAGGCGGAGATGTTGGGCAGCTTGATGATGTTGGCGTCCGGTGCCTTCGCCAGCTCGCCCAGCTCGGCGAGAGCATCCGCTTCGCGCTGGTCCTCGGGCAGGAGGTCGGAGAAGGCCGCGACGATGCGGCCGGCCAGGGAGATGTCACGGGTGGTGACGTCGATCCCGGCCGTGTCCGAGAAGGCATCGAGGATCGGCAGGAACGATGCGGTCGCCAGCATCGGCGCCTCGTCGGTGTGGGTGTAGATGATGCGCGCCATGTGTCGCGGTGCTCCCTCGGGTCGGTGCGGCATTTGTCTTGACGTCAAGACTAATCGACGACGGGCTCGGCCCGCCCCATCGATCAGGATGCCTCCACGGTACGTGAGATGGTGCTCGTCCGCTCGGCTCCGGGACCTGGGTCTCAGGCGGCCGGCTCCTCGTCGACGACCTCGACCTCCCAGGGGTCCGAGAGCACGATCTGGGTCGCACCCTCCGCATCGACCGTGACCGCGAAGCCATGCGCCCGGTAGGAGCCGGGGGAGAGGGCGCCGCGGCCGCAGGTGGAGCGGCTGACCCAGGCGCGATCGACGCGGGTCACCCCGTCTTCGTCGATCCACTGCAGGCCGACGTCCGTCGCATTGCGGGCGCCGGTCACCACCGTGCCCGTGGCGGGATCGACCACCACAACTCCCTGCAGCAGGGCGCGGGTGCCGAGCTCCTGCGCCGTGACCGTGACCTTCGCGGTGATGGCCGTTCCCGGCTCGTCCTCCGGGACCAGGGTCGAGACGCTGGTGGTGGGATCCTCGACATCGACGGTCAGGCCGTCGCCGTCGCCCACCGCCTCCAGCGGCGCACGGCAGGCCAACTGCGAGAGATCCACGGGAACCTCGCCGGTCGGGGCGCTGATCGCACCGGGCACGACCTTCAGCCGGCCGCCCACCACGTCGACCAGCACATCCTCGCTCGCCCTCCAGCCGGAGTCGTCCGTCCCGCGGCCCGGCCCGTCGATCCCGCCTCCGCTGAGTCGCAGCAGGAACTGGCCGTCGGGCAGGGGCGCGTCGTCGCAGGTGCCCAGAGTGAGGTGTGCGGTGGCGGCCGACGGGGCCGGCTCGCCCTCCGCTGCGGCGATCTCGACGCGTTCGCGCACCACCATCGGCGGGACCGGTGCGCCCTCGACGCCCAGCTCGCCGTCGTACCCCGGCGCGGGGACGCCGCGGTTCTCCGGATGGGCCGGCAGCAGCACCCCCTCGGGGACGAAGCCGGTGTAACTGTGGTCCGCCGCGTGGCGGAACGGTCCCGTGAGCGTGAGGTCGTTGCCCTCGGTGCTCATCGATTCGGGGGTCAGCACCCCGCCCTCGGTCGAGGCGGGCAGCGGGCTGTCCTCCTCGCCGGGACGGCACAGCCAGGACGGGTCCGTCGCCGTGCTCGCGGTGCTCATGACCTGCTCGGGGTCCATCGGCTCCGCGGCAGTCGACGGCGCATCCGGGGTGGAGGGGCCGCTTCCGGGCAGCGCAGGGAGGGCATCGCAGGCGCCGAGCGAGAGGATCAGCAGCCCGGTGGCGAGCGCACTCGCCCTATGGCGCCGCGGCAGAGGACGACTCTTCTCCGTGTCGCCCCGACCCTCCGCCGTGACCATCGTGTCCCCTTCCGGTCCCCCGACCCTCCACCTCAGGCCGGTGCCTCCGCATGGCCGTCTTCGGTGCTGGGGAGAACGTACCGGAGCGCGCCCCGATTCACCGCACCAGCCCGATCCACAGCACGCGCCCGCCTCACAGCACCAGCAGCGTCACCGCCATGACCGCCATGCCGGCCACCAGTGAATAGATCACGGTGTGGTGCTCGCCGGTCTCCTCCGCCGCCGGCAGCAGCTCGTCGAGGGACACGAAGACCATGACTCCGGCCACGCCGGCCAGGATCGCTCCCATGGCATCCCCGCTGAGCAGGGGAGAGAGCAGGAGGAATCCGAGCACCGCCCCGACGGGTTCGGCGAGTCCGGTCATGGATGCGAGCCAGAAGGCCTTGGCCCGGGAGCCGGTGGCCCGACGCACCGGCACCGCGACGGCGAGACCCTCGGGGATGTTGTGCAGGGCGATCGCGGCGACCACCGGGATCGCGACCTCAGGCGCCTGCAGCGCGGCCACGAAGGTCGCGAAGCCCTCGGGCACGTTATGCAGCGCGAGGGCCAGGGCGGTGACGGTGCCGGTGCGCAGCAGGCGGGCGCGCAGGGCCAGATCGGCGGCCTGCTCGTCCGGAGCGCGGTGCTCGTCTGCACCGTGGCTGCCGTCCATCCGGCCCGCGAACTCGTGGGGGCTGACCGCGCTGGGGACCAGCCGGTCGAGCACGGCGATCAGTGCGATGCCCACGAAGAAGGCGAGCACGGCGAAGGCGGTGCCGCGGGCATCGGCCTCGCCCCCGGAGAGCACCCGGATGCCCTCGGGCAGCAGCTCCATGAAGGAGACGTAGAGCATGACCCCGGCGGAGAGCCCGAGACCGCCGGCCAGGACCTTCACGTTGGTGCCGCGCCCCAGCACTCCGAGGGCGGCACCGATGCTGGTGGCGCCACCGGCGACGAGAGTGAGGAGAAAGGCGACGAGCACGAGGACGACTGTAACCCTGCGACCGGGTCGATCCGGGAGGGAGGTCCTTCCGTGGGATGGGCAGAACATGCCCGGTCCCCGCCGCCCTTCTAGACTGACGCCATGCCTGATCCCGCCCCGTTCCTCTCCGTGATCGACCTCCGCGCGCGGCGCCTGAGTGCGGCCGAGCTCACCGCGGCGCTGCCGCGAGCCGAACTGGACGTCGAGTCCGCGGTCGCGGCCGTGCGCCCGGTGGTCGAGGACGTCGCCGCGCGGGGTGCCGCCGCGGTGCGCGATGCCTCCGAACGTTTCGACGGGGTGCGGCCGGAGCATCTGCGGGTCCCCAAGGAGGAGCTGGAGCGCGCGCTCACCGAGCTCACTCCGGAGATCCGCGCCGCTCTGGAGGAATCCGCGGCCCGGGTGCGTGCCGTCGATTCTGCGCAGTCCAGGCCCGACGAGACGGTCCAGGTGGTGCCCGGGGGCATCGTGACCCAGCGCTGGGTGCCGGTGCGCCGAGTCGGACTGTACGTGCCCGGCGGGCGAGCCGTGCTGCCCAGCTCGGTCGTGATGAACGTGGTGCCGGCGCAGATCGCCGGAGTGGAGCAGATCGTGCTCGCCTCGCCGCCCCAGAAGGAGTTCGGCGGCCTCCCGCACCCGACGATCCTTGCGGCCTGCGCGTTGCTGGGGGTCACCGAGGTGCTCGCCGTCGGCGGCGCCCAGGCGATCGCGCTGCTCGCGCACGGTGCCGAGGATCTGGGTGACGGCCGTGGCCTGGAGGCCGTGGATCTCGTCACCGGTCCCGGCAACGTCTATGTCGCAGCCGCCAAGCGCCTGGTGCGCGGGCAGGTCGGGATCGACGCCGAGGCCGGGCCGACGGAGATCGCGATCCTCGCCGACGCCGATGCCGACCCCGCCTTCGTCGCGGCGGATCTCATCTCCCAGGCCGAACATGACCCGTTGGCCGCGAGCGTGCTGGTCACGGACTCCGCCGAGCTGGCCCACGCGGTCGAGGCCGCGCTCGCGATCCAGGTTCCCGCCGCCGCGCATCAGGCGCGCATCGAGGAGGCGCTGCGTGGTGAGCAGAGCGGTGTGGTGCTCGTCGACGACCTCGAGCAGGGGCTGGCGGTGGTCGACGCCTACGGTGCTGAGCACCTCGAGATCCAGACCGCCGATGCCGCCGCCGTCGCCGCCCGGGTCACCAACGCCGGTGCGGTCTTCGTCGGACCCCATAGCCCGGTGAGCCTCGGCGACTACGCCGCCGGGTCCAATCACGTGCTCCCCACCGGCGGCACCTCACGCTTCACCGGCGGGTTGGGCGTGCAGACCTTCCTGCGCGGCATCCACGTGGTCCACTACGACCGCGACGCTCTCAAGGGTGCCCGCACGGCGGCGACCACGCTCGCCGATGCGGAAGGGCTGCCGGCTCACGGCGCGGCGATCGACATCCGCTTCGCGGACTGACTCCCCGCGGCGGAGCTGCCGGCAGTGCCGGTGACCACCCTGACGAGACCCCCCTGACGACGTCGAGGCCCGTTGAGGGCCGGGGCATCACCCCGGTGATCAGCGTCCGGAGGTGAGTTCGACCGGCTGCGGAGTGCGCTCGTGGCGGGTGACGTACAGCGCCACCGCACGCCAGCCGAGCATCAGCACGCCGGTCACCACGGCGGTGACGATGATGAAGGACACCTCGGTCCCAGCGGTGAACAGGGTGCGCAGCGCCATCGTGGTCGCGAGCGTGATGCCCCACACGAACACCCCATGCGGCCAGATCCGGAAGGGCGCGCGCCAGGCCCGGATCGCGAGATGGCCCAGCAGCACTCCGAGGGCGAACGGCCAGCCCACCAGGAAGAGGTTCTGTATGGTCAGCGGCGTGCCGTGCTGCACGAAGCCGATCGCGACGAAGAGCAGGACGACCAGCAGGTCGCCGACCAGGGCACCCAGGGAACGGAACATCGCCCCAGGATACTGACGGACCCCGGAGGCGCCCGTCGTCGCCGCCCGCTCTGTGAAGGGCGCCACGCCGCAGGGAATGCCGCCATGCCCGCGGGGAACGGCGTCACACGTGCCGCCGGGCACCTGCAGCGCCTGTCGTCGGCATGGGACACCTCAGCGAGCGGACGACACGGTCGCCAGCAGCCGGTGCGAACTACCATGGAGGCCATGTCCGTGAACCCTGCTCCGACCCTCGACAGCTCCGTGCTGCCCGCCCCGCGGGACGGCATCGCGGGAGCCGCCCCGTACGGCGCTCCCCAGCTCGAGGTCGCGCATGCGCTGAACGTCAACGAGAACCCCTACGGCCCCTCGCCGGAGCTCGCCGCCGCGATCGGCCGCGCCGCGGCGGAGGCCGCCGTGGGCCTGAACAGGTATCCGGATCGGGAGGCGCTGGACCTGCGCGCCGACCTCGGTGCCTATCTCGCCGCAGAATCCGGGATCCCCGCGCCGGACGCCCACGCCGTCTGGGCCGCCAACGGGTCGAACGAGATCATGCACCAGCTGCTGCTGGCCTACGGCGGCCCCGGCCGCACCGCGCTGGGCTTCACCCCGCACTACTCGATGTACCCCGAGTACGCGCGGGACACCTACACCGACTGGGTCACCGCCGAGCGCGGCCCCGCCCCCGACTTCACCCTCACCGCGGAGGCGGTCACCGCGGCGATCGCCGCGCACCGGCCCAGCATCGTGGTGCTCACCAGCCCGAACAACCCCACCGGCACCGCGCTCGATCTCGACGTCGTCGAGGCGGCGGCGACCGCGCTCGCAGTGACCCGGGGCCTGCTGGTGGTCGACGAGGCCTACGGGGAGTTCCGCCGGGACGGCGTCCCCAGCGCGCTCACGCTGCTGGGGCGGCACCAGAACCTGGTGGTGGCCCGCACCATGTCCAAGGCCTTCGCACTCGCCGGCGCCCGGCTCGGCTACCTGATCGCCGATCCCGCGATCGTGGACACCGTGCGAGTGGTGCGCCTGCCCTACCACCTCTCCGCCGTCACCCAGGCGGTCGCCCGCACCGCCCTCGCTCACCGTGAGGAGCTGCTGGGCAAGGTCGCGCTGCTGCGCACCGAGCGTGATGCGCTCGCCGAGCACCTTGCCTCGCGCGGCCACGAGGTGGCACCGTCCGATGCGAACTTCATCCTGTTCCGCAGCTTCTCCGACCGTGACTCCGTGTTCGAGGCGCTTCTCGCGCGCGGAGTCCTCATCCGAGCCGTCGGCCCCGCCGGCTGGCTGCGCGTGTCGATCGGCACGCCGGAGAACAACGCCGCATTCCGTACCGCCCTCGAGGAGGCCGACCCCCGATGACCAGCACGCCCAACACGCCCAGCGCCGCCGCCCGCCCGTCGCGCACCGCGACCCTCAGCCGCACCACCCGCGAGTCCTCGATCGAGCTCACCCTCGACATCGACGGCACCGGCCAGGTCGATATCTCCACCACGGTGCCCTTCTTCGACCACATGCTCACGGCGCTCGCCACCCATGCCCGCTTCGACCTCACCGTCAAGGCGACCGGTGACACGCACATCGACGCCCACCACACCGTGGAGGACACCGCGATCGTGCTCGGCCAGGCGCTGCGCGAGGCCCTCGGCGACAAGCGGGGCATCGCGCGCTTCGGCGACGCGCTGGTCCCGCTGGACGAGTCCCTCGCCCAGGCCGTCGTGGACCTCTCCGGCCGGCCCTACTGCGTGCACTCGGGGGAGAGCGAGGCCCAGGCCACTCACCTCATCGGGGGCCACTTCACCGGCTCGCTGACCCGTCACGTCTTCGAGTCCCTCGCCCACCACGCCGCGATCTGCCTGCACATCCGGCTGATCGAGGGCCGCGATCCCCACCACATCGTCGAAGCCCAGTTCAAGGCCCTCGCTCGCGCGCTCCGTGCTGCGTGCGCGTACGACGACCGCGTCCTGGACGTCCCCTCCACCAAGGGAGCACTGTGATGAGCGCCGTCGATCCCGAGGATCCGCGTCAGGACCGTCCCGGAGAGCAGCCGGAGGGATCCGGCCGTCCCGCCGATGACATCGACGCGGAGTTCGCACGCCTCATGGAAGGCATCTCCCTCGAGGACGATGCCCCGCTGACCGTCGAGGACGTGCTCACCGACACCACGGGCGAGGAAGAGGTGCCCAGCGTCGCGGTGATCGCGACCTCCGTCGCCTCCGCGAAGGCGCTGGCAGGCGTGGTGCGGCTGGGCCGGGAGGCCCGCACCGACGGGATCGACATCCCCGTCGGGACCCGCACCCACGACAGCAGCACCGGCGCGATCGCGATCGGTCCGCTCGCCGAGGCCGCCGCTCATGATCTCGCCGCGATCGCCTCGACCGCCCTGCAGCGCAACGGGATCGTGCTGTTCTGGCGCCGCGGTGACCGCATGACGGCGACCCGGTACAAGAACGGCGAGCGGGGCGAGGACATCTCGCCCGCGATCGTGCTCGGTGCGGTCGACGACCTCGTCGAGGAGCTGCTGCTGGGCGCGACCACCCTCGAGGAGCTGGGGGAGGGGCTGGACCCGTCCGCCCTGAGCCGCTCCGAGGCGCTCGCTTGGATCGCCTCCGGGAAGAAGCGCAAGTGACGGAAGAGACCGCCCCCAGCGCCGCCCCGGTCCCCGCAGCCCATGTGGTGGTGCTCGATCATGGCTCCGGCAATGTGCGCTCCGTGGTTCGTGCGCTCGAGGCGGCCGGAGCCGAGGTCGAGCTGACCGCGGACCGTGACCGCGCGCTCACCGCGGATGGACTGGTCGTCCCCGGGGTCGGCGCCTTCGCCGCCACCCTCGAGCAGATCAAGGCCGTCGGAGGGGACCGCATCATCGAGCGGCGCCTCGCCGGGGGCCGCCCGGTCCTGGGCATCTGCGTGGGTCTGCAGGTCATGTTCGAGACCGGCGCCGAGCACGGTGAACGCACCCGCGGGCTGGGACAGTGGCCCGGAGAGGTGACCCGCCTGGAGGCGGCGGTCGTGCCCCATATGGGCTGGAACACCGTCGATGCCGCCGAGGGCACCGCCCTCTTCGAGGACATCACCGAGGAGCGCTTCTACTTCGTGCACTCCTACGCCGCGCGGCGCTGGGAGATGGAGCAGATCGGCTCGCTCGCCGCACCCAAGGTGAGCTGGTCCGAGCACGGGGGCGACCGCTTCATCGCCGCCGTCGAGAACGGTGCGCTCACCGCCACCCAGTTCCACCCGGAGAAGTCCGGCGATGCCGGAGCGAAGCTGCTGGCCAACTGGCTCCGCACCCTCCCGCGCTACGAGAGGGAGACCGTCTCATGATGGTCGCGTTCCTGACCCTGTTCGCCGGCGGCATGCTGCTCGGCGGCGCCTGGTCGTTCTACCGCTCGAAGAAGCCTTGGTGGTCGAGCGTCGGCCTGCTGCTGCTCGGACTGATCTGCTTCGGCATCTCCATCTGGCGCATCCAGACCGGTTGAGCCGGAGACCCTCATCCGGCTCCGCTGCACCTGCGCCAACCCTTTCTCTGGGATCACTTCCTCCGAGATCACTTCCCCTGAGATCGTTTTTTTCTGAGACCACTTCACCACCGTCCGGGCCGTCGCCCGACCACCGCTTCCAGGAGACACCCCATGACCGCTCCCGTGCTCGAGCTGCTCCCCGCCGTCGACGTCCAGGACGGCCAGGCCGTCCGGCTCGTCCAGGGCGAGGCCGGAACCGAGACCGCCTACGGTGCCCCGCTGGACGCGGCACTGACCTTCCAGGAGGGCGGCGCGAGCTGGCTGCACCTGGTGGACCTCGACGCCGCCTTCGGCCGCGGCACCAATGCCGCACTGCTCGCCGAGGTGGTCGCAGCCGTCGACATGAACGTCGAGCTCTCCGGCGGGATCCGCGATGACGAGTCGCTCGCCGCGGCGCTCGCCACCGGCTGCCGCCGCGTCAACCTCGGCACCGCTGCGCTCGAGAACCCGGAGTGGACCGCAGAGATCCTCGCCGAGCACGGCGACCGCATCGCCGTCGGCCTCGACGTGCGCGGCACCACTCTGGCGGCCCGCGGCTGGACCCGCGACGGCGGCGACCTCTGGGAGACCCTCGAGCGGCTCGACGAGGCCGGCTGCCAGCGCTACGTCGTCACCGACGTCACCAAGGACGGCACCTTGCGCGGACCCAACCTCGAGCTGCTGGCCGAAGTGTGCTCGCGCACGGAGGCGAAGGTGGTCGCCTCGGGCGGGATCTCCTCCCTCGACGACCTGCGCGCCCTGCGCGAGCTGGTCTCGGCCGGCGTCGAGGGCGCGATCGTCGGCAAGGCCCTGTACGCGCAGGCGTTCACGATGGGCGAGGCGCTCGACGTCGCGGGCCGCCCATGAGCCCGGCGCAGGATCACGACCGTTCAGGGTCCCCGGCCGGGGCCCCGGAAGGGGCCCTGCCCGATGCGTCGGCGGAGCCTGCCGACCGCACCGAGCAGATCCACCGGACGCTGCCCGCCCATTTCCGCGAGAAGTCCCCGCTGACGGACACCGCCGGAGTCTCCTGGGAGGGACGGGACTACACGGTCAGCCCCTTTCCCGCAGATGACGGCAGCGCACCCGCGGCAGTGACCGCGGCCCTCGCCGCGCATCGGGCCGGCCAGGATCCCCACCGGCAGGGGCTGGTCTCCGCCCTCGCCGCAGCCCGGGTGCTGGTGCCGATCATGGCGGTCGCCACCGAGACCGGGACCACGGTCCACGGGCTCACCGGTGACAACGGCGCCGACATGGCGATGGTCTCGATCACGGCGCCCGACGGCACGACGGTGCTGCCGCTGTTCACCTCGGTGGCGGCCCTCGCCGCCTGGCGCTCCGACGCCAGGCCGGTGCCGGTCATCGCCCCGCAGGCTGCGCAGGCAGCGGTGCAGGAGGGCTGCACGGCCCTGCTCCTCGACCCCGCGACGCCGGCGGCGGAGGGCGGACCGGTGCTGCTGCCGCGCTCGGTGCTGTGGGCGCTGGCCCAGGGGAGGGAGTGGATCCCTCCGCACCAGGATCCCGAGCTGGCCGAGGTGCTGGACAGGGTTGCCTCCGACTCCTCTGACGAGGTGCTCGCATTGACCGCGCGGGCCGGGGAACGGGCCGAGGTGGATCTCCAGCTCCGACTGCGGCCCGGGCTCACCGCGCCCGCGGTGCGTCAGGCAGTCGATGAGGTCACGGCACGCCTCGGCGCCGAGCAGCTGGTCGCCGAGCGGATCAGCTCGCTCCGCCTCGTCCTCGGCTCCTGACCCCAGGGTCTCCTCGAGCCCTGCAGACTCCTAGGGTCTCCCCGGGCCGTGCGGGCTTCTAGGAACTCCCCGGGCCCAGCGGGGCTCCCAGAAACCCCAGGGGCCCGGGCCCCCGCAGCTCCCGGGAACCCCTTGCAACTCTTCGCGTTCCAGGCACGACGCACTCGCGGTCGACGACGCGTGGTCAGGAACCCTCGAGGTCAGGAGACGCGGCCGGTGTACTTCTCGCCCGGCGCCTCACCGGGGGCGTCCGGGAAGGGGAGCGCCTCGGCGAAGGCCAGCTGGAGCGAGCGCAGGCCGTCACGCAGCGAGCGGGCATGCTCGTTGCCGATCTCCGGAGCCGCGGCGGTCACGAGACCGGCCAGGGCGTTGATCAGCTTCCGGGCCTCGTCGAGGTCCTGGTACTGACCGGTCTCCTCGTCCTCCGCGAGCCCGACCTTCACGGCCGCAGCGCTCAGCAGGTGCACGCAGGCGGAGGTGATGATCTCCACCGCGGCGACGTCGGCGATATCGCGGAGCTCCTCAGCGCCCGTGGCGGGAGCCTCGGCGTGACCGGCATGGTCCGCATGGTCCGCATGGTCGGCGTGGCCGGCATGGTTCGCGTGGTCGGAGTGGTCGTGGTGCTGGTGATCGTTCACGTCTGCAGAGATCCTTCGTGGTCGGTGGTGCACGCCCGGTGCGGGCGCGCGGGGTGGTGGTGTGGGGCGGTGATCAGCTTCCCAGAGGAAGGGTCCCGGCCTCGTCCACCATGCTGAAAGTGAAGTGCAGGCCGGTGGGCTGGGTGCCGATGGGGACGTCGTAGACCTTGTGGAAGGTGGCGGTGCTCTCCGGGGAGACCACTCCGAAGGGTCGGCTGTCCGCGACGAAGTTCGCGCTCGCGTCTGAGTCGGGAGCGTAGGTCTGGCCGTCGCCCGCCTCGAGCTCCACCAGCTCTGCAATGTCCACGCTCGTGTCGCGCGGGTTCTCGACCTCGAAGATCACGACGATGTATTCACCCTCGGGCTCCATGGTCGAGCCCGGAGTGCCGACCTTGCGTACACCGATCTCGGTGCTCACCTCCGTGATGGTCACCTCGCCGATCTGCACCTGCCCGGGGCCGGCTGGATCCTGCGCCGTCCCGGTCGCGGGCGCCGACGGGGCCGACGAACCGGCTGCGGGTGCGGCGGGCGAGAGCGCCCGGAAGGCGAGCACCCCGCCACCGACGATGACCACCAGCAGCAGGACGGCGATCACCGAGATCCCTGCGATGAGCAGGCCACGCCGGCTCCTCCCGGCGGGCAGGGCTTCCTTCGGCGGCGCAGGCCGACGGTTGGGCCTGGCCGGCCGCGGCGGTGGCGTGGGGAATCCCTCGGGAACAGGACGGAGCACTGCTCGTGGCGCCGTGCGCAGAGCGGTCACCGGCCGGATGCCGGTGGCGGGGACCTGCCCGGTGCCGCTGTCGGCGGGGGCCCCGGGTACCGCGGCGGAGGTCTCCTCGCCGGCGGAGAAGTCGGCGGCGGGTGCCTCATCCGCGTCGAATGCTGCGGAGGGTGCATCGTCCTCCGCGATTCCGGAGTCGGCGGCGCGAGCACCGCCGGTTCCCGCGGCATCGAGCGGTGTCTGCCCGTAGCCGTAGTCATGGGACTCGGGGGAGGGCGTGCTGGGGACGGGACGACCGGGGAGGTCGTCCCCGCCGGACGCATCGCGGTCGGTCTCCACCAGCACTCCTTGTTGTCGCAGCATGCGGGCGCGACGCACATCACCTGGACTGCGGCCGCACTCCTGCTAGGATAGACGATTGGAACAGGTCGAGACCCTCGTCTTCAGTTCCTTCAAGTGGAGTCCCTTCCCACCTCGTGGCGATCAGCCCGTGAGCCTTCCGGCCCGCGAGCGCACAGCTGCTGGGTCAGTATCGCAGTCAGGCAGCAATGCCTGTACCGCGCTGTGGCGCGTGCACCTGGGGCCTCCGCATGATAATGCGGGGGCTTTCGTCGTCTTCCGACTCGAATCAAGGTGAGGAGCCAACATCAGCGAACAGCGCATCAATGGTCAGATCAGGGTCCCCAAGGTCCTCCTGGTCGGGCCCGCCGGCGAGCAGGTCGGTGAGGTCCGTGTCGAGGACGCCCTGCGTCTCGCACAGGAATCAGGCCTCGATCTCGTCGAGGTCGCGCCCGGCGCGAATCCGCCGGTCGCGCGTCTGATGGATTACGGCAAGTACAAGTACGAAGCCAACCTGAAGGCCCGTGAGTCGCGCAAGAACCAGGCGAACACGGTCCAGAAGGAAATCCGTATGGGCCTGAAGATCGATACCCATGACTACGACACCAAGCGCCGCAATGTTGAGAAGTTCCTTGACGGTGGCGACAAGGTCAAGGTCATCATTCGCTTCCGTGGTCGTGAGCAGTCCCGTCCCGAGAGGGGCGTCAAGCTTCTCGGTCGTATGGCCGAGGACGTCGCCGACTACGGCTTCGTCGAGTCGCATCCGCGGCAGGACGGCCGCAACATGGTGATGGTCTTCGGGCCTCACAAGAAGAAGGCCCAGGCCATGGCCGAGGCCCGCAAGCGCAAGACCGATGCTGAGAAGGCTGCTGCTCGGAGCGAGGACGAGAAGTCCGCTCCCACGGCTGAGGCCGACACCAGCGCCGAGTCCTGAGAAACGTCACAAGGAGAACAGGCAGATGCCGAAGAACAAGACCCACTCGGGTACCAAGAAGCGCGTCCGCGTCACCGGCTCGGGCAAGCTCATGCGCGAGAAGGCCAACGCCCGCCACCTGCTGGAGCACAAGTCCTCCACCCGCAAGCGCCGTCTCGGCAACGACACCTCTGTCGCCAAGGCCGATGTCAAGCGTATGAAGAAGCTGCTGGGCCGCTGATCGCCCACGTGGGAGCACTGCTCCCGCGCCCCTGAATTTACGATCGAAGGAGTATCACGTGGCACGCGTGAAGCGGGCGGTAAACGCCCATAAGAAGCGTCGGGAAATCCTGGAGCAGGCCAGCGGCTACCGCGGTCAGCGCTCTCGCCTGTACCGCAAGGCGAAGGAGCAGGTGCTGCACTCGCAGACCTACAACTTCCGCGACCGCAAGAAGCGCAAGGGCAACTTCCGTCAGCTCTGGATCCAGCGCATCAACGCTGCGGCCCGCGCCAACGGCATGACCTACAACCGCCTCATCCAGGGCCTCGGCCTGGCCGGCGTCGAGGTCGACCGCCGCATGCTCGCAGAGCTCGCCGTCAACGACGCCCCGGCATTTGCCGCCCTGGTCGAGGTCGCGAAGAACGCCCTCCCCGAGGACGTCAACGCCCCGGCAGCCTGACATCGCGGCATCTGTTGCGAAGAACCGCAATGCCTGAGCGCCCGGATCAGTCTCCGCTCACCTCTGCCCGCTCCGAGCGGGTGAAGAAGGTGGCGGCGCTGACCGGGCGCTCTGCACGTCGTAAGCAGGGCAGGTTCCGGGTCGAGGGGCCGCAGTCGGTCCGCTCGCTGCTGGCGCATCGCCCCGAGCTGGCGCTCGAGGTCTTCCTCACCGAGCGTGCGGCCACGGGCCACCCCGAGCTGATCGAGCTGGCCCGCGCCGCCGGGGTACCCGTACGCACCGTCGATGAGCAGATCCTGCGCGCCCTGGTCCGTGACACCGCAGCGACCAGCTCAGCGGGGGCCACGGACGCCCCCGGCGCCCCGGAAGCACTCGGTGCCTCCGGTACTGCCGGTGTTGCCGGTGCCTCAGGCTCCCTGGTCTCCCCGCAGGGGGTCGTCGCCGTCGGCGCCCTGCCCGCCGAGGACCCGTCGGCCGCCGCAGCAGCCCTGGGCGCGCTGCCACCCGAGGGTCCCGTCACCGTCGCAGTGCTCCACGAGGTTCGCGACCCCGGCAACGTCGGCACCCTGATCCGCACGGCGGACGCCGCCGGCGCCGACCTGGTGCTGCTGACCCGCACCAGCGCCGACCCCTACGCACCCAAGGCGGTGCGCGCCGCCGTCGGCAGCCTGTTCCACCTCCCCGTGCTCACCGGCGCCGAGATCGAGGACGTGCTCGCGCAGCTCGCCGCCACCTCCATCGCCGCCGCCGCCACCAGCGGGTACGCCGACTCCGAGCTCTTCACCGCGGCGCTTCCCGCGCGGATCGCCTGGATCTTCGGCAACGAGGCACGCGGCCTGGACGAGGCCACCCTCGCCGCCGCCCCGTTGACCGTGCGGATCCCCCTGGCCGGGCACGCCGAATCGCTCAACGTCCACACCGCCGCGACCGTCTGCCTCTTCGAGACGCTCCGGCGCCGACAGGCAGGGGCATGAACGCCGTCTCCCAGCGCGCCGGCGCCCTCGCACTTCCTATCCTCCTGCTCCTCACCGTCGCCGCCGCCCTGGCGGGCATGGCAGCCACCGGAGCCCTCGCCCCTGCCGAACTCGTCCCCGCCTCTCCGCTGGTCACCTGGGGCCTGCCGGTCGTACGTGCACTGCACCACCTGGGCCTGCTGCTCGCCATCGGGGCCGGTGGAACCGCAGTGCTGCTGCTGCCGGGTCCCGGTCGCCGCCAAGTGACCACCCTGGATCCGCTGCGCCGCCGGACCGTGCGCCTCGGCGCCGCGGGAGCGCTGCTGTGGGCGGCGGCCTCCCTCGCCCTGATCCCGCTGGTCGGACTGGAAGCCACCGGCGCCGGCAGCGACCTCAACCTCTGGGACGTGGCGATGGGTGGTGAGCTGGGCCGGATCCAGCTGAGCATCACCGTCTTCGCGGCGCTGTCCGCTCTCGCCTATGCGCTCGCGCGCTCCACGGTGCTGGCCAGCTGGGGGCTGGCCTTCGCCGGGGTCGGCGCCGCCGCGCTGGGGCTCGCCGGGCATGCCGGCTCCAGCCTCGACCACATCAACGCCGTCAATGCGATGTCGGTGCACCTGGTGGCGGTCAGCGTCTGGGCCGGGGGGCTGCTGGTGCTCTTCCTGCTCGATGCCCGCATGGACGAGACGCAGATGGCCACCGCGATCCGCCGGTTCTCGCCCTGGGCGCTGGCGGCCGTGGCAGCCCTCGCGCTCAGCGGGCTGATCAGCGCGTGGATCCGGATGTCCCACTGGTCCGAGCTGCTCACCACCGGCTATGGCCGGGTGGTGCTGATCAAGGCGCTGGGCCTGCTCACTCTCGCCGTGCTGGGTGCTCTGCAGCGGCGACGGCTGGGGGAGCGGATCCGATTCCGTCACCTCGTCGCGACCGAGGGCCTGGTGATGGCCGCGGTGATCGGTGCGTCGATCGCCCTGGGCCGCTCCGCTCCGCCGGTCCCGCAGGAGATCCCCGCCGTGGGGGAGCTGCGGGTCCTGGCCCTGGTGGGCTACCTCCCGCCGGAGCGCGAGTTCTCGCCCGGCACCCTGTTCACCGTGTTCCAGCCCGACTGGATCGCTCTCGCCCTGGCCGTGACGATGGCCGGCCTGTACGTGACCGGCGTGGTGCGTCTGACCCGTCGCGGGGATGTCTGGCCGTGGATCCGGACCGCGTGCTTCCTGGCGGGCTGTCTCGCCTTCGCCTGGGTGATGAACGGCGGCGCTGCGGCCTGGGGCAAGTTCCGCTTCGACGCGCACATGATCCAGCACATGGCGATGATGATGATCGTGCCGCCGCTGTGGGTGCTCGGCGGCCCGGTCACGCTGCTGTCCCGCGCGGTCGCGCCCCGCACCGACGGCTCCCGCGGCGTGCGCGAATGGGTGCTGGCCGCTCTGCACTCCAGCTATTCCCGGCTGGTCTCCTCCCCGCCGGTGGCCGGGTTCCTCTTCGTGGGCTCGTTGATCGTCTTCTACTTCTCGCCCCTGTTCGAGCTGGCCATGGAGCACCACGTCGGGCATCTGCTGATGACGGTGCACTTCCTCGCCTCCGGCTACCTGTTCGCCTGGGTGCTGATCGGCGTCGACCCCTCCCAGAAGCCGATCAACCCGGTGCTGAAACTGATCACCCTGCTGGTCACCCTCGCGTTCCACGCCTTCTTCGGGGTGGCCATGGTCTCGGCGACCTGGCTGGTCGCGGAGGACTGGTACACCCAGCTCGGGATGTACCCGTTGGATCGGCTCGAGCTGATCCAGGTGCGCGGCGGCACCATCATGTGGGCGATCTCGGAGGTCCCGACCGTCGGCTACGCGATCATCGTCGCGGCGATGTGGATGAAGTCCGACGATCGCCGGGCCCGCCAGTACGACCGCAAGGCGGAGCGGGACGGCGGCGCCGAGCTCGCGGCCTACAACGCCTATCTGGCGCAGCTGCGGGGTGAGAGCGATCTGGACCCGGCGGAGGAGCCGGCGGCCACAGCGGAGTCCGGCGTCGCGTCCGTCGCTGACGCCGACGAGGCGGGCTGCGCTGAGCGCGGGGACGCGGCCGACGGCGAGGCGGTCCGGCCGTCCGCTGAACAGGGGACCCCTCCCACGAACGGCCCGCAGACCGCATGAGCCACGATGCGCGGGGTCGGGTCCTCCGCTTCAGCCCCATGACTCTCGACGCGGCCCGGGTTCGTCAGCGCGGACCCCACCGAGGACGGTGAGGCCTGTGAGATCAGCCTGGGTCTGCACCCGGATCTCACGGGCTGCGGCCGCGGCTCCGCCTTCCTCGCCGCCGGGCTGCAGCAGCCCCGTCGCTCGGAGATGCCTGATCGCATCGTGCTGAGCGTCGCCGCGTTCAACATCCGGGCGAACAGCGCGTAGGAGGGTGCCGGATTCGAGGACATCGAACGGCATGCCCCGCGCACCGATGGCGGGTCCATGACGTCGTCCGCACGGAGCTGCGGAGACGCTGAGCACCGCTGACGCGAGGGCAGACAGAGCTCGGATGCACGCGCGCCCGACGCAGAACGGCGGCGATCGTCCGGAGATGATCGCCGCCGCTCCCGTGCTCAGCCGGGTCAGCTCAGCGAGGGCCCGTCAGTGCGGGACTCAGAGCCAGTCGCCCTGGGCCGCCCGCTTCTCTGTGCCGATGGTGGTGTCGGGGCCGTGGCCGGTGTGCACCACCGTGTCCTCGGGCAGCGCGAACAGCCGCTCCCGCACGGACTCCTCGATCGTCTCCCGGGAGGAGAAGGAGCGCCCGGTGGCACCGGGACCGCCCTGGAACAGGGTGTCGCCGGTGAACACGGCGCCCAGCTCCTCGGAGTAGTAGCAGGTCGAGCCGGGGGAGTGGCCCGGGGTGTGCAGCGCCTCGAGGTTCACCCCCGCGATCGTGAACATGTCGCCGTCGGCGACGTCGTCGTCCCAGGGCAGGTCGCCATGGGTGAGCTGCCAGACCTCGCGGTCCGCGGGGTTCAGCAGGATCGGTGCCTCGAGCGCCTCGGACAGCTCGGGGGCCATCCGCACGTGGTCGTCGTGGGCGTGGGTGAGCAGGATGCCCACGCACTCCCGGTTGCCGACCAGATCGAGCACGGTGTCGAGATCATGCGGGGCATCGAAGACCACGCACTGCTCGTCATCGCCGAGCACCCAGACGTTGTTGTCCACCTGATGGGTCTCGCCGTCGAGGCTGAAGGTTCCCGAGGTGACGGCGTGCGCGAGCCGGGCGGTCATCGGCCGATCACCGCCACGGTGCGCAGGGTGTCGCCCTCGTGGAGCGCATCCAGGGAGCCGTCGACCCCGGCGAGGTCGGTGCGACCGGTGACGAAGCGGTCCAGGGGGAGTCGTCCCTGCAGGAAGAGGTCGATGAGATACGGGAAGTCCCGCTCGGGGAGGCAGTCCCCGTACCAGGAGGACTTCAGCGACCCGCCCCGGCCGAAGACATCCAGCAGCGGCAGGGTGAGCTCCACCCCCGGGCGCGGCACGCCCACCAGCACCACGCGGCCGGCGAGGTCTCGGGAGTAGAAGGCGGTCTCGTAGGTCTGCGGAATGCCCACGGCGTCCACGACCACGTCAGCGCCGAAGCCGCCGGTGAGCTCCTGGACCTTCTCGGCCACCTGCTGGGGGGAGAGGCCCTGGGTGAGCACGGTGTGGGTGGCGCCCAGCTCCTTCGCGGCGGCGAGCTTCTTCTCGTCGACGTCGAGCCCGATGATCGTGGTCGCGCCGGCGAGCTTCGCCCCGGCGATCGCGGCGCAGCCCACGCCGCCCAGACCGATCACCGCGAGGGATTCGCCCCGCTGCACGGCGCCGGTGTTGATCGCGGCGCCGATGCCCGCCATCACGCCGCAGCCCAGGAGGCCGGCGACCTCGGCAGGGGCGTCCTCGGAGACCTTCGTGCACTGTCCCTCATGGACCAGGGTCTTCTCCGCGAAGGAGCCGATGCCCAGCGCCGCGGTGAGCTCGGTGCCGTCGGTGAGGGTCGTGGGCTTGGAGGCGTTGTGGGTGTCGAAGCAGTACTGCGGTACGCCCTTCTTGCAGGCACGGCACTGCCCGCAGACGGCCCGCCAGTTCAGCACCACGTAGTCGCCGACCTCCACGTGGGTGACGTTCTCACCGATCACGGAGACGCGGCCGGCGGATTCGTGCCCCAGCAGGAAGGGGAACTCGTCGTTGATCCCGCCGTCGCGGTAGGCGAGGTCGGTGTGGCAGACGCCGGTCGCCTCGATGTCGACCACGACATCGTTCGGGCCGGGGTCGGGGATCACGATGTCGAGCAGCTCGGCGGGCTGCTTCTCACTGCGGGCGACGACGCCCTTCACGGTCCAGGTCATGCTGGCCTCCTTCGAGGTCGGGGTTTGCCCACCAGCCTATCCGCGCTGATCACCCGATGACTGGATCCGTCCCGATGAGGTGCGTCGCGTCGTCGGCGGTTGTGCTCCCCGGGCAGTCGCCGCACCTCCTAGAATGGCGTGCGGTGCCCGCGCGGCAGTTCCCGCACCTTGGTGCCCGTGCCCTCCTGCCCCCGGACGAAAGCGATACCTGTGTCCGAGTCATCCTCGACTCCCGCCGCCCCGGCCCTCGACGAGGCGACCATCGGTGACGCCATCGATGCCGCGCTCTCCGCGATCGCCGCGGCCGCCTCCACCGCCGAGCTCAAGCAGGTCCGCATCGAGCATGTCGGTGACGCCAGCGTGCTCTCGAGCGCGAACCGCGCCATCAAGGACCTCCCCAAGGAGCAGAAGGCCGCCGCCGGCAAGCTGGTGGGCCAGGGCAAGGGTCGCGTCCAGAAGCAGCTCGCCGCCCGCCAGCAGGAGCTCGCCGCCGCCGAGGAGGAGGCCGCGCTCGCCGCGGAGACGGTCGACGTCACCCTCCCCACCGACCTGCGCCCCCGCGGGGCCTCGCATCCGCTGACGGTGCTGCAGGACCGGATCAACGACTTCTTCGTCGGCATCGGCTGGGAGATCGCCGAGGGCCCGGAGATCGAATCCTCCTGGCTGAACTTCGATGCCCTGAACGCTGACCCGGAGCACCCCTCGCGTTCCCTGCAGGACACCCTGTACGTCGCGCCCGAGGGCTCCGGCATGCTGCTGCGCACCCAGACCTCGCCGGTGCAGATCCGCGCCATGCTCGAGCGTGGCGCTCCGCTGTATGTCGCCTGCCCCGGCACCGTCTACCGGGCCGACGAGATCGACGCGACCCACTCGCCGATGTTCCACCAGGTCGAGGGCCTCGCGATCGACAAGGGCCTGACGATGGCGAATCTCGTGGGCACCCTCGACGCCTTCGCCGCGCACATCTTCGGCGGGGCGCCGATCACGCGCCTGCGCCCGAACCACTTCCCCTTCACCGAGCCCAGCGCCGAGATGGACTTCCGCTGCTTCAGCTGCGAGGCGCGCGAGGGCCTGGACCACGAGGCGGACCCGAACTGCCGGGTGTGCGGCGGTACGGGCTGGATCGAGATGGGCGGCTGCGGCATGGTCCACCCGAACGTCCTGCGCGCGGCCGGCGTGGACCCCGAGGAGTACCAGGGCTTCGCCTTCGGCCTGGGGATCGAGCGCATCCTCATGCTCCGCAACAGCGTGGCGGACATGCGCGACATGGTGGAGGGCGACGTCCGCTTCTCCCAGCACTACGGTACGGAGATCTGAGATGCCCCGCATTCCCCTGACCTGGCTCGCCGAGCACACCGAGCTGACCGCCGGCGCCTCCGCCCAGCAGGTCGCCACCGACCTCTCCCGCGTGGGACTCGAAGAGGAAGCGATCTTCGGCGCCCAGGTGTCCGGTCCGCTCGTCGTCGGCCGCGTGCTGGAACTCGTCAAGGAGCCCCAGAAGAACGGCAAGACCATCAACTGGGTGCGCGTGGACGTCGGCCCCGAGCACAACGAGGACGCCGACAACCCCAAGGACCCCCAGCCGGGCGAGGAGCGCCCCAGCCGCGGCATCATCTGCGGCGCGCACAACTTCGTCGAGGGCGACCTGGTGGTGGTCTCCCTGCCCGGCACCGTGCTGCCCGGCGACTTCGCGATCGCGGCCCGCAGAACCTACGGCCACACCTCCGACGGGATGATCTGCTCCGGCGACGAGCTGGGGCTGGGGGAGGACCCCTCCGGCGAGGACGGCATCATCGTGCTGGGCCGCGGCCACGCCGAGGGCCTGACCGGGGAGCCCGGGGACGACGCGATCGCCCTGCTCGGTCTCGCCGACGAGGTCGTCGAGATCAACGTGACCCCGGACCGCGGCTACTGCTTCTCCATGCGCGGCGTGGCCCGCGAGTACTCCCACGCGACCGGCGCGAGCTTCACCGACCCGGTCACCAGCGTGGACGTCCCGCAGGCCGAAGCGGGCGGAGTCGCCGTCCAGCTGCGCGACCAGGCCCCGCTCCGTGAGGTCGCGGGCTGCTCGCGCTTCGTCGCCCTCGAGGTGCGCGGCGTGGACCCTGCCGCCCAGACCCCGCGCTGGATGGCCCGCCGCCTGACCCTCGCGGGCATGCGACCGATCTCGCTGATCGTCGACGTCACGAACTACGTGATGCTCGATCTCGGACAGCCGCTGCACGCCTACGACGCCGACAAGGTCGTCGCCCCGATCGTGGTGCGCCGCGCCCGCAAGGGCGAGAAGCTCACCACGCTGGACGACGTCACCCGCACCCTGGATCCGGAAGACCTGCTCATCACCGACAGCGAGGGCGGCGAGGGCGAGCGCCTGCTCGGCATCGCCGGTGTGATGGGTGGAAAGTCCACCGAGGTCTCCAGCACCACCTCGAACATCGTGCTCGAGGCGGCGACCTTCCACTCCATCTCGGTGGCCCGCTCCGCGCGCCGTCACCGCCTGCCCTCGGAGGCGTCCAAGCGCTTCGAGCGCGGCGTGGATCCGCAGCTGCCGCTGGTCGCGGCCTACCGTGCCGCACAGCTGATCGCCCAGTTCGGCGGCGGCGAGATCGCGCCGACGGTCACTGATGAGGGCTCGGTCCCCGCCCCGGCCGCGGCGATCACCCTCCCGCTCGGCGACGCCGAACGCGTGGTCGGCATCGCCTACACCCCGGAGCAGGTGCGCGGCAGCCTCGAGATGATCGGCTGCCAGGTCGAGGACGCCCGCGACGGCTCCCTCGCCGTCTCCCCGCCCTCCTGGCGCCCGGACCTCACCATCCGGGAGGACCTGATCGAGGAGATCGCCCGTCTCGTCGGCTACGAGACGATCCCGTCGATCCTGCCCACGGCGCCCGGCGGACGGGGCCTCACCCGCGCCCAGCGAGCCCGTCGTGACGCACACCGCGCACTCGCCGAGGCAGGGGTCATCGAGGTCACGTCCTATCCCTTCGTGGGCGAGGGCATCTTCGACGCCCTGCGCTATGAGGCCGACGACACGCGGCGCGACGCCGTGCGCCTGCTGAACCCGCTGGCCGACGACGAGCCGCTGATGCGGACCTCCCTGCTGCAGACCCTGCTGCCCGTCGCCCGGCGGAACCTCGGCCGCGGCGAGGAGTCGGTGGCGATCTTCCAGCTCGGCACCACCTCCCGCTCCCGCGGTGAGGGCGCCCGCTCACCGGTCCCGGCGGCTGGCCAGCGGCCCACCGACGCCGAGCTCGAGGAGGTCCTCGCCGCACTGCCGGTCCAGACCCGCACCCTCGCCGCCGTCGTCGGTGGGGCGTCCGGCCCGGGCTCCTGGCAGGGCGAGATCGCGCCCTGGAGCTGGACCGATGCCTTCGACCTCGCGCGCCGGGCGGCCGCCGCCGTCGGCACCGAGCTCGAAGTGCGCCAGACCGAGCATGCTCCTTTCCATCCCGGCCGCGCCGGGCAGCTGCGGGTCCTCACCGCTGACGGGGAGAGCACGGTGATCGGCCATGCCGGTGAGCTCCACCCCGCCGTGGTCAAGGAGTTCGGTCTCCCCGCCCGCACCAGCGCTTTCGAACTCGATCTCGAGGCCCTGATCGCGTCGGCCCCTGCCGTGGTGGTCGCCGCTCCGGTGCCCACCTACCCGGTGGCCAAGGAGGACTTCGCCTTCGTGGTCGACCAGGACGTGCCGGCCTCGGCTGTCGAAGCGGCGATCGTGGTGGGTGTCGGTGACCTCGCCGAGAACGTCCACCTGTTCGACGTCTTCACCGGTGAGCAGATCGGCGAGGGCAAGAAGTCGCTCGCCTTCTCGGTCAGGCTGCGCTCCACCGAGGGCACCCTGAGCGCCGAGCAGATCGGTGAGGCGCGCACGCGCTGCATTGCGGCCGTCGATGCCGCCGTCGGGGGAGTGCTGCGCGCGTGAGCCCGATGCCTCCTGCCATCGACCCCGCGAGCTCCGCTCCGGGGCCGACCGGTCCTGACGACGCACCGGCGCGACAGGTTCCGCCCGGTCCCGCTCCGACGCCGGCCGTCCCGGCGCGGAACGGGACCATCGCCTGGGCGCTGGGATTCCTGGCATACTTCCCGATCCCCTTCGTGGGGCTGCTGATCGCCGGGATCACCCAGCTCGTCGTGGGCCTTCGTCAGCGCAGGTACGGCGGGCTCGCCGCGGTCAACGGCGTGCGCGCAGCGAACTGGGGCCTGACCCAGCTGTGCTGGCCCGTGCTCATGGCTCTCACGATGCTGATCGCGGTGCTCACCGGATCTCCGTCGTCCTCCGGCGACGGGATGATGTTCCGTCCGGTGATGAACGTTCTCGTCTTCACTGTGCTGGGGCTGTTCTTCGTCGTCAGCCTGCTGGAGGCGGTCTATGCGATCGTCGGCACCGTGATGGCGTCCAAGGGCCGACGGGTACGGCTGCCCGTGATCCCCTTCCTGCGCGCCCCGCGCGACTGAGCCCGGGCAGAGAGCGCCCCGGAACGAGAATGCGGGAGGGGTGCAGCTGTCAGCTGCACCCCTCCCGCGTTCTCGCGCCGCCCTTCGTGAGGACAGATCAAGCGGCCTCACATCGTGTTCACGATGAGCCCGATGTGGGTGTAGAAGTTCATCGCTCCGAACAGGACGAAGACGACGCCGGTCACCAGCCAGAGCGCGCCGACGACCTTGGCGATCGTCGGGACCTGGAACGTGGCGTCTCCGCCAGCACTCGGGGAGGCTTTCGAGAGAGCACGGATGGCCAGGGGAGCCAGGACAGCACCCACCCCGACCAGACCGAACAGCAGGGACATGAAGATCGCCTCCACGAGGGGCCACTCGGCGAATGCTCCGGAGATCGGCTCCTGTGGCGGTGCGGCGAACAGCTGGTACACGATGCCGGCGAACATGATGGCCACCAGTGCCAGGCCGAGACCTGCGATGAAGATGCTGAGCGGTCGCGCGGCCCGCGCCACTTCGGTCAGCGGCGTCGGGGAGGCGATGATCCGATCACCTCGCTTCGCCAGGAAGATCGCCAGGGCGGACATCAGGATCCCGAAGCCGAGGCTGGTCTCCCCGAAGATGACGTTGTCGAAGGCGAACCCGCCGGCGGCAAGGGGCCAGGTGAAGCTCATGTGCGCGCCGGTCACCGTGAGGATGACCCCGAGCGAGCCGAAGGTCAGCGCCCAGCCGTCCGTGCTGAGGGGATCCTCGGCCCGGTGGCGCATCAGGTCACGGACGAAGAGGACCAGAGCGACAAGACCAGCGCCCGCGGCGAGCGACATGATCGTGTTGTAGGTCGGCATCGTCGTCCAGTCGATCATTCCGGGCGAGGACTCACCCATGAAGAAATCCTTCATCACTACCTCCTGTAGGGGCCGTCCGGCCCCAGATAGAACAACATTCATCTCTATCATGAGCACTGGCCTGGCCGCGCCTCCACCTCTCCTGCGGGACGCGTCCAGGGAGTCCATGCAGTGAACCGAGTGGCTGATCATGCAGACTGCTGTATATACTTCCGGCATGTCTTCTTCGAGTGACTCCGCCATCCCTACGGCGCATCAGGCCACCTCGCAGCGACCCCGCGTCGCCGTCGTCGGCGCCTCCGGCTACGCCGGGGGAGAGACTCTGAGGCTGCTCTCCTCGCACCCGGGCGTCGAGGTCGCCACTGTGACTGCGCATTCGAGCGCGGGCAAGCTTCTCAGCGAGGTCGCGCCGCACATCGACCTCGGCCACGATCCCGTGCTGGCGGAGACGAGCGTGGACACCCTGCGCGGTCATGACGTGGTCGTGCTCGCCCTCCCTCACGGGCAGTCCGGCCAGATCGCTGCTGCGCTGCGCGCGGAGGACCCGGACGTGCTGGTCCTGGATCTCGGCGCGGACCATCGGCTCGAAAGCGCCGAGGACTGGAGCGAGTACTACCGCAGCGAGCACTCAGGGACGTGGACCTACGGCATGCCCGAGCTGCCCCTGGCGGACGGCACCCGCCAGCGCGAGCTGCTGGTCGGCGCCCGCGAGATCGCAGTGCCCGGCTGCAACGCCACTGCCGTCTCGCTCGCGCTCGCACCGCTGGTGCGCGCCGGCCTTCTTGACGCCGCACAGCTCAGCGCTGTGCTGCCGGTGGGTTACTCCGGCGCCGGCCGCGCAGCCAAGCAGCATCTGATGTTCGCCGAGGCCTCCGGCAGCGCCGCCCCGTATGCCGTCGGCGGCAGTCACCGCCACGTCCCCGAGGTGCTGCAGAACCTCCGCCGGGCCACCGGCGAGACCGGTCAGCGCCTCAGCTTCACCCCGGTGCTGGTGCCCATGAGCCGCGGGATCCTTGCAGTGTGCACCGCACCCGTCGCAGAGGGCACCACCACCGCCGATCTGCTCGGCGCCCTGCAGGCCGACTACGCCGACGAGCACTTCGTGACCGTCCTGCCCGAGGGGGTCTTCCCCTCCACCGGCGAGGTCACCGGCGCGAACACCCTCCGCATCGGCGCCGCGGTGGATCGTCACAGCGGCCAGGCGACGGTGATCTCCGCGCTCGACAACCTGGTCAAGGGCACCGCCGGAGCGGCGATCCAGTCCATGAACCTCGCGCTGGGACTGCCCGAGCGCACCGGCCTGACCCGGACCGCGCTCGCGCCCTGAGCGCGATCCCCAGAACTCCCGTCGCCGCTGGACCGTCAGGTTCCCGCGACGCTTCCGCCACAGCACCTCCCAGACCTCTCAGGAGCTCCCATGTCGATCACCCGCCCCCGCGGCTTCCGCGCCGTCGGCCTTGCTGCTGGTATCAAGGCCACCGGCAAGGACGACCTGTCCCTCATCGTCAACGACGGTCCGCGAGACACCGCTGCCGCGGTGTTCACCAGCAACCGGGTCCAGGCAGCTCCTGTCCTCTGGTCCCGCCAGGCCGTCTCGGACGGGCGCGCACGGGCCGTGGTCCTGAACTCCGGCGGCGCGAACGCGTGCACCGGCCCGGAGGGCTTCGCCGACACCCACCGCACCGCCGAGCACCTCGCCAGCCTGCTCGATGTCGCAGCCCAGGACGTGCTCGTCTGCTCGACCGGGCTGATCGGGGAGCGCCTGCCGATGGAGCCGCTGCTGGCCGGGGTCACCACCGCCGCCGGTCAGCTCACGGCAGGACCAGAGGCGGATGCCGCCGCCTCTCGCGGGATCATGACCACCGACTCGGTCCCGAAGACGGCGGAGGTCACCACGCCCTCCGGCGTCGTCGTGGGCGGGATCGCCAAGGGTGCGGGCATGCTCTCACCGCAGCTCGCGACCATGCTGGTGGTCCTCACCACCGATGCCGACGTCGACGCGGAGACCGCCGACGCCGCACTGCGCGCCGCGACCTCCACCACTTTCGACCGCGTCGACTCCGACGCCTGCATGTCCACCAACGACACGGTCATCCTGCTGGCCTCCGGCGCGAGCGGCATCACCCTCGGGCTCGACGAGCTCACCGAGGCGGTCCGCACCGTCAGCGCGGATCTTGCCCGCCAGCTGGTGGCCGATGCCGAAGGCGCGAGCCACGACGTCCACGTGATCGTCCGCTCCGCCACCACCGAGCAGGCAGCCCTCGCCGTCGCCCGCGAGATCGCCCGCTCGAATCTCGTCAAGGCCGCGATCTTCGGCAACGACCCCAATTGGGGCCGAATCGTCTCCGCAGCCGGCTGCGTCCCCGAGGCTGTGGCACCCTTCGACGTCGCACACCTCTCGGTCACCGTCAACGGAGTCGAGGTGTGCCGCGAAGGCGGTGCCCACCGCGACCGCTCCGAGGTGGACATGACCCCGCGGGAGACCCTCATCGAGGTCGATCTCGGCGCCGGCGAGGCCACCGGTGACATCTGGACCAACGACCTCACCCACGACTACGTCGAAGAGAACAGCGCCTACTCCTCATGAATCCCACTCCGCAGAACAGCCCGGCCGGTGAGCCGGCAGGCGATGCGCCGCTGGTCGGCAAGAACCCCCTGGCGCAGCTCGACGCCGCCCGCAGCGAAGCCCGCGAGAAGTCCGAGGTGCTGATCGAGGCGATGCCCTGGATGCAGCGCTTCCGCGGCAGGATCGTGGTGGTCAAGTACGGCGGCAACGCGATGGTCGACGAAGAGCTGCGGCGCGGGTTCGCCGCCGACATCGTCTTCATGCGCCTGGCCGGCATCCGCGTGGTCGTCGTCCACGGCGGCGGCCCGCAGATCAACGCGATGCTGAAGCGGGTGGGCAAGGAATCCACCTTCCGCGGCGGCCTGCGCGTCACCGACGCCGAGACCATGGACATCGCCCGGATGGTGCTGGTGGGCCAGGTGGGCCGCGAGCTGGTGGGTCTGATCAACCACCACGGCCCCTTCGCCATCGGCATGTCCGGAGAGGACGCCCGACTGTTCACCGCCACCCGTCGCGGCACCGTGGTCGACGGCGAGGACGTCGACCTCGGCCACGTGGGTGCAGTGGGCGCCGTCAACATCGACGCCATCAGCGACCTGCTCGAGAGCGGGAGGATCCCCGTGATCTCCTCGATCGCCCCCGAGGTCGACGCCGACGGCAACCCCACCGGAGAGGTCCTGAACATCAACGCCGACCTCGCCGCCGCAGCGCTCGCCGAAGGACTGGACGCCGAGAAGCTGGTGATGCTCACCGACGTCGAGGGCCTCTACCGCGACTGGCCGGACCGCGGCTCGCTGATCCCCGAGATCTCCGCCTCGGAGCTGCGGGAGATGCTCCCCGGCCTCACCGCCGGGATGATCCCGAAGGCTGAGGCGCTGCTCGGCGCGGTCGACGCCGGGGTGCGCACCGCCGCGATGATCGACGGTCGGATCGAGCACGCCGTGCTGCTGGAGGTGTTCACGACCAAGGGCGTGGGCACCATGGTGAGGAGGGACGACTATGTCTGAGCAGGAACAGCCCATGCAGGAACAGCCCATGCAGGAACAGCCCGAGCAGGATCTCGCCCAGCGCTACGGAGACGCGCTGCTGCCCGTCTTCGGCACGCCCCAGAAGGTCCTCGCCCGCGGCGAGGGCGTGCACGTCTGGGACACCGACGGGAAGCAGTACCTCGATCTGCTCGCCGGGATCGCCGTGAACGCCCTCGGCCACGCCCACCCGGCGCTGCTCTCCGCGATCACCAAGCAGGCGGAGACCCTCGGGCATGTCTCGAACTTCTTCGCCTCCGCTCCGCAGATCGAGCTCGCCGAGAAGCTGCTGCAGCTCGCGCAGGCTCCGGCCGGCTCCGGAGTGTTCTTCGCCAACTCCGGCACCGAGGCCAACGAGGCCGCTTTCAAGATCGCCCGCCGCACCGGCCGTCCCCGCATCCTCGCGCTGCGCAATTCCTTCCACGGACGCACCATGGGCGCCCTCGCCCTCACCTGGAAGGAGGCGTATCGCGCCCCGTTCGAGCCGCTTCCCGGTGGAGTCGAGTTCCTCGATGTCGGGGATGAGGCGGCGCTCGCCGAGGCGCTCGCCCCGGGGGATGTCGCCGCAGTGTTCGCCGAGCCCATCCAGGGCGAAGCCGGGGTGCGCCCGCTCAGCACCGAATACCTTCTCGCGCTGCGCCGGCTCACCCGCGACCACGGCACCCTGCTGATCCTCGACGAGGTGCAGACCGGGATCGGCCGCACCGGCCACTGGTTCGCCCACCAGGCGCTCCCGGACGTCCAGCCCGACGTGATGACCCTCGCCAAGGGTCTGGGCGGCGGCTTCCCGATCGGCGCCGTGATCAGCTACGGCCCCGCCGTGCATGACCTCCTGAAGCCCGGCCAGCACGGCACCACCTTCGGGGGGAACCCGCTGGCCTCCGCCGCTGCGCTCGCCGTGCTCGGCACGATCCTCGAGGACGATCTGCTCGCGCACGTCGAAGCAGTCGGCGCGGGATTCACCCGCGACGTGCTCGCTCTGGACCATCCGCTGATCGAGGAGGTGCGCGGAGCCGGCCTGCTGCTCGGCATCGGACTGCGCGCCCCGATCGCCCCGCAGCTCGCGGCGGCGGCGCTCGAGGCCGGCTTCATCGTCAACGCCCCGGACGCCACCACGCTGCGGATCGCCCCGCCGCTGCTCATCACCCCGGCCCAGCTCGGCACCTTCACCGCTGCCCTGCCCGCCCTGCTCGAGGCCGCTGCGCCTGAAGGAGAGAACTGAGATGCCCCGTCACTTCCTGCGCGATGACGACCTGAGCCCGGCCGAGCAGAAGGAGGTCCTGGCACTCGCCCTGGCCCTGGCCGAGGATCGCTTCGCCAAGCGCCCCCTCGAAGGACCGCGCACGGTCGCGATCATGTTCGACAAGTCCTCCACCCGCACCCGGGTGTCGTTCGCGACCGGAGTCGCGGAGCTCGGCGGCAGCCCGCTGATGATGGAGGCCGGCAGCAGCCAGCTCGGCCGCGGCGAGTCCATCGCCGACACCACCCGCGTGCTCACCCGGATGGTCTCCGCGATCGTCTGGCGCACGTTCGGCCAGGAGCGCATCGAGGAGATGGCCGCGCACTCGAGCGTGCCGGTCATCAACGCCCTCACCGACGAGTTCCATCCCTGCCAGATCCTTGCTGACCTGCAGACCATCGCCCAGCACACCGGGGGACTGGCCGAGGGTGACGCGGCGCTGGCAGGTCGGTCCCTGGCCTACCTCGGCGACGGGGCGAACAACATGGCCCACTCGTACCTGCTGGGCGGCGTCACCGCCGGCATGGACGTGCGGATCGCCTCTCCTGCCTCCCACCGCCCGGACCCGGCGATCGTGGCCCGCGCCGAGGAGATCGCCGCCACCACCGGCGGGAGCGTCACCCTCACCGATGATCCCCGGCTCGCAGCCCGGGGCGCCACCGCCGTCATCACCGACACCTGGGTGTCGATGGGCCAGGAGGGCGAAGGCGGCCGCGGCGGGGAGACGTTCGCGCCCTTCCAGGTCACCGAGGAGCTGATGGAGCTCTCCGGCGGGCTGTTCCTGCACTGCCTGCCGGCCTACCGCGGCAAGGAGGTCACCGCCGCGGTGATCGACGGGCCCTCCTCCGTGGTGTGGGACGAGGCCGAGAACCGCCTGCACGCCCAGAAGGCGCTGCTGACCTGGCTGCTCGAGCACCCTGACCAGAACACCGCCGCGCACGCCCTCCCGCGGGGAGCGCGCCGATGAGCGATTCCCGCCGCGCGCTCGCCCAGACCAAGACCTCCCGTCAGCAGCGCATCGTCCAGCTGCTCACTCACCAGGAGGTGTCCTCCCAGTCCCAGCTCGCCCAGCTGCTGACCGCTGAGGGCATCGAGGTCACCCAGGCGACCCTCTCGCGGGACCTGGTGGAGCTGCAGGCGGAGAAGATCCGCGGCTCAGCGGGCAGCCTCGTCTACCGGCTGCCTCCGGAGGGCGGATCCGCCCGCCCGGCGGCAGCCCCGGAGAACGAGCTGCTGGAGGCGAGGCTGCCGCGGCTCGCGGAAGGCCTGCTGGTCTCGGCGGAGGCCAGCGGCAACCTGGTGGTGGTGCGCACCCCGCCCGGGGGTGCGCAGTATCTCGCTTCGGCGATGGATCGCTCGGTGATGCCGGATGTCCTCGGTACGATCGCAGGCGATGACACCGTGCTGCTGGTCTCTCGGGACCCTGCCGGCGGTGACCGGCTCGCCGAACGACTGCTCGATCTCGCGGATGGCCGACGGGAGACCGTCGACCCCGCGACGTCGCCCCGGCGTCAGTCCGCACCGACGGATCATGCCGGTCGCACCGGCTCGTCGACCCCGGACACGCCACGCAGCGCCTGACTGCTTCGACCCCAAGACCCCAAGACCCCAAGATCCTGAGACGCCAAAGTCTCTTGACCCCATGACCTCGGGCACCGGCCCCTCGGGACCCGCCCGATCACTCTGTGACTCACGACTAGGAGCATTCCTGTGACCGAAAAGATCGTCCTCGCCTACTCCGGCGGCCTCGACACCTCCGTGGCCATCGGCTGGATCCATGACGCCACCGGCGCCGATGTCATCGCCTGTGCGGTGGATGTCGGCCAGGGCGGAGAGGACCTCGAGGTGATCCGCCAGCGCGCCCTGGACTGCGGCGCCGTCGAGGCTTATGTGGCCGATGCCCGCGACGAGTTCGCCAACGAGTACTGCATGCCCGCGCTCCAGGCGAACGCGCTGTACATGGACGCCTACCCGAACGTCTCCGCGATCTCGCGCCCGGTGATCACCAAGCACCTCGTGAAGGCGGCCAAGAAGTACGGCGCCTCCACGGTCGCCCACGGCTGCACCGGCAAGGGCAACGACCAGGTCCGTTTCGAGGTCTCGATCACCTCGCTGGCCCCCGAGCTCAAGTGCATCGCTCCGGTGCGTGACCTCGCGCTGACCCGTGACAAGGCGATCCAGTACGCCGAGCGCAAGGGTCTGCCGATCGAGACCACCAAGCACAACCCCTTCTCGATCGACCAGAACGTGTGGGGCCGCGCCATCGAGACCGGCTTCCTCGAGGACATCTGGAACGAGCCCACCAAGGACGTCTTCAGCTACACCGACGACCCGGCCTTCCCGCCGGTCGCCGACGAAATCGTCATCTCCTTCGAGCGCGGCATCCCGGTCGCCATCGACGGTCGCAAGGTCTCCCCGCTCGAGGCGATCCAGGAGCTCAACCGCCGCGCCGGCGCACAGGGCATCGGCCGCATCGACATCGTCGAGGACCGCCTGGTGGGCATCAAGTCCCGCGAGGTCTACGAGGCCCCCGGCGCGATGACGCTGATCACCGCTCACCAGGAGCTCGAGCGCGTGACCCTCGAGCGCGAGCAGGCCCGCTTCAAGCGCACCGTGAGCGACCGCTGGACCGACCTGGTCTACGACGGCCAGTGGTTCTCCCCGCTGAAGAAGTCCCTGGACGCCTTCATCTCGGACACCCAGCGCTACGTCAGCGGTGATATCCGCATGACCCTGCACGGCGGCCGCGCCACCGTGACCGGGCGCCGCACCGAGACCGGTCTGTACGACTTCAACCTCGCCACCTACGACGAGGGCGACACCTTCGACCAGGCCAGCGCCCGCGGCTTCATCGACATCTACGGCCTGGCCGCCAAGCAGGCCGCGGCCCGCGACGTCGCCTTCGGCAACGGCGAGGACCTCGACGCCGCACCCGAGGGGCAGGCATGAGCCAGAACGGCTCCCTGCCAGGCCAGGACGGCACCCAGATGGATGCCTCTGCCGGGCAGGCCGCCGCGGATCCGTCAGCTGCAGCGGACCCGTCGGCCGCGAAGGAGAACGCCTCCCTGTGGGGCGGGCGCTTCGGCTCCGGCCCTGCGGCGGCGCTGGCCGCCCTGTCGGTGTCCACCCACTTCGACTGGCGGCTGGCGCAGTACGACCTGCGCGGCTCGAAGGCGCACGCCAACGTGCTCCACACAGCCGGCCTGCTGAGCGATGACGAGCTCACCGGCATGCAGGCCGCGCTGGACACCCTCGCGGCCGACGTCGCCTCCGGCGAGTTCGCCGCCGCGCCCGAGGACGAGGACGTGCACACCGCCCTCGAGCGCGGCCTCATCGAGCGGGCCGGTGCGGATCTCGGCGGCAAGCTGCGCGCCGGGCGCTCCCGCAACGACCAGATCGCCACCCTGATCCGGCTGTTCATCCGCGATCAGGCTCGCGCCATCGGTGACCAGGTCCTCGACCTCGTCGATGTGCTGGTGGCCCGGGCTCGTGAGGTGCACGGCGCTCCGATGCCGGGCCGCACCCACCTCCAGCATGCCCAGCCGCTGCTGCTCAGCCATCACCTGCTGGCCCACGCCTGGCCGCTGCTGCGGGACGTGGAGCGGTTGCGGGATCTCGACGCTCGCACGGACATCTCCCCGTACGGCTCGGGGGCGCTGGCCGGTTCGAGCCTGGGCCTGGATCCGCAGGCGGTCGCCGCGGAGCTGGGCTTCTCGGACTCGGTGTGGAACTCGATCGACGGGACCGCCTCACGCGACCTCACCGCCGAGTTCTCCTTCGTGCTCGCGATGATCGGGATCGACCTCTCGCGGCTCGCCGAGGAGGTCATCCTGTGGAACACCAAGGAGTTCTCGTTCATCACCCTGGACGACGCCTACTCCACCGGCTCCTCGATCATGCCGCAGAAGAAGAACCCGGACATCGCCGAGCTCGCACGCGGGAAGGCGGGTCGGATGATCGGCGACCTGGTGGGTCTGCTGGGCACGCTCAAGGCGCTTCCGCTCGCGTACAACCGCGACCTGCAGGAGGACAAGGAGCCGGTCTTCGATCAGGTCGATTCGCTGGACCTGGTGCTGCCGGCGTTCACGGGCATGATGGCGACCCTGGTCTTCCATACCGAGCGGATGGCCGAGCTCGCGCCGCAGGGCTTCTCGCTCGCGACCGATATCGCGGATCACCTGGTGCGTCGCGGGGTCCCGTTCCGGATCGCCCACGAGATCTCGGGGGCTTGCGTGAAGGTCGCCGAGTCTCAGGGCAAGGAGCTGTGGGATCTCACGGATGAGGAGATGGCTGCCATCTCTGAGCACCTGGACGGCTCGGTCCGTTCGGTGCTGACCGTCGAGGGCTCCATCGCGTCCCGGGACGCGAAGGGCGGAACCGCACCGGTGCGAGTCGCGGAGCAGGAGGAGGCCGCCGCCGAGGAGATCTCCGCGTTGCGCGCCTTCACCCGGGACCGCTGAGCGGCGGCCACGCCCGTCACACGGTGCCGTCGACTGCCCGGCTCGTCCGGTCACCGGATTCTCCCGGCCACCTGTTCACCGGGCCACCGGTTCACTGGGCCGCCGGGTCCTCCCGGCCACCGGATATCTGTCTCCTCTGAGGATTGAACAGCTATACGGCTTTCAACCCTCACCAGGGACAGGAATCTGGTGGCCGGAGGCGGATGCGACGCCGTGGGCCCGGGATCTGTGACAATGGCGCTCGGGCACGCACAGCGTGGGCTCCACGCACACCGAGGGCTCACCGGGCAGCTCGCTCGAACTCCGGTCCGTGCGCGCCCCGACCAATCAGACCCCGGCCTCTCCCGGCCGGACCATCGGCACCCTGTGCCCCTCCGAGAGGAACCGATCGATGCATTCCGTCCTGGACGAGCTCGCCTGGCGAGGACTCGTCGTGCAGACCACCGGGCGCGAGGCGCTCGGCAGCGCTCTGGCGGACGGACCGGTCAGCCTGTATTGCGGCTTCGACCCGACGGCGTCGTCCCTTCACGTCGGTCATCTGACCCAGGTGCTCACGATGCGCCGGCTCCAGCTCGCCGGCCACCACCCCTACGCGTTGGTGGGTGGGGCGACCGGCCTGATCGGTGATCCGCGCATGTCCGGGGAGCGGGTGCTCAACGATGCCGAGATCGTCGCGACGTGGGTCGACAGCCTGCGAGGGCAGATCTCCCGCTTCCTCGACCTCGAGGGCGAGTTCGCGGTGACCATGGTGAACAACCTCGACTGGATCGGGCAGATGAGCGCCCTGGACTTCCTGCGGGACATGGGCAAGCACTTCCGCATGGGCACCATGCTCGCGAAGGACACCGTGGCCCGCCGCTTGCAGAGCGACGAGGGGATCAGCTACACCGAATTCAGCTACCAGGTGCTCCAGGGCATCGACTACCTCGAGCTGTATCGCCGCCATGGGGTCTCATTGCAGTTCGGAGGCAACGATCAGTGGGGGAACCTGCTCACCGGTGTCGATCTGATCCACAAGGTCGAGGGCCACGATGCGCACGCCCTGACCACACCGCTGGTCACCAAGGCGGATGGCACCAAGTTCGGGAAGAGCGAGGGGGGCGCAGTCTGGCTCGACGCAGACCTCACCAGCCCCTACGCCTTCCACCAGTTCTGGCTCAATGCGGCCGACGGCGACGTCGTGAACTACCTGAAGTACTTCACCTTCCGGTCGCAGGAGGAGATCGCCGAGCTCGAGCACGCGACCGCCGATGCCTCCCACCAGCGCGCAGCCCAGAAGCTGCTCGCGGACGATCTCACCACGATGGTCCACGGTGAGCAGGCCACCGCGCAGGCCAAGGCTGCGGCGACGGTCCTGTTCGGGCGCGGTGATGTGCGAGAGCTCGATGAGCAGACGATCGTGACGATCGCCCGCGAGCTGCCAGGCGCGGAGGTCTCCACGACCATGGCGCTGGTCGATGCGTTCGTGGAGTCCGGCATCGCGGCGTCGAAGGGTGCCGCACGGCGCGACGCTGAGGGCGGAGGCCTCTCGGTGAACGGAGAGAAGGTGACTGCTGAGGATCTCGCCCGAGAGGTGGGGGACCTCGAGGCGCTGCCGGGCAGGCACCTGCTCCTGCGCCGCGGACGCAAGAACGCCGCGATGGTCCGCCTCGCCGGCTGACCTACGTCCACACCGGAATTACGACGAGCCCCGTGCCCTGCAGCCGCAGAGCACGGGGCTCGTCGTGAATCCGGGGCCGGACGTCGTGGAGTGGGGAGACCCGGGGCGCAGGGGAGAGCCAGGGGGCGGGGAGCGTCAGGACGGAGCACGGCGTCCGGCCGGCAGCAGCGTCACCAGCTCCGTGGCCATGCCCGCCAGCGCCCGCCAAGTACGGCCTGCCACCGAAACTGTCAAGCCGACGATAAGTTCCGGTGACGCCCCTCTCAGACGCGGGTCACATCGCGATGAACGAGCGCTTTCCCTGAACAGAAAAACCCCGGTTGACCTGCACGGACGCGCTCAGAAGTGGGTGAATGGGAGGTGAATCCTCCGGTTTGACGACCCTCGCCCGGACCCGTAATGTTCTTTCTTGTCAGCAGGAACAACGCAGACACGAAGGGCCGGGAGCATCCCATAGGGAAGCGAACGGAACGGAGTGGAGCGGGACAGCTGCAGGACTGCCGGACCGAGAGATCGGGATGGTGAACGTGGGCAGGTCAGAGGGAAGATCGCGAGTCGATCCGAACGAGACCGGGAGCACACGGAGCGGAGTTGGACTGGGCCGCGAAGAACTGCTAGAGTAGTGATTCGCGCCGGAACGACGACGTAGAACGTCAGTCGGTAGGAAGTTTCCGCCGGCGCCACCGAGCCTCTGACTCGAACCGCTCTGCGGGGAGAGAATGAT
>NZ_JBQSWK010000033.1:0-40809 GCF_052377065.1 Brachybacterium sp. AOP42-C2-15 | reverse complement strand
GTCCGGGCGCACGAGCCGACGGCGCCGCGGGGGCGCCCCGCCGTCGTCGGCCCCTGCAGCGAGCCCGGGCACGCGCCGGGATGATCCTGGTCGCTCCGGCGGTCCTGTACGTGATCGTCTTCCAGCTGATCCCGGTGGTCTACGGATTCCTGCTCAGCTTCACCAGGTACAGCCCGCTGCAACGCGGAGCCCCCACCTTCATCGGGCTCGATAACTACCTGGGGCTGCTGAAGGATGCAGACTTCCTCAACGCCCTGTGGGTGACCCTGCGCTACACCCTGCAGGTCCTGCCCTTCACGGTGGCGATCGCCCTCGTCCTCGCGCTGCTGGCGAACCGTCCGTTTCGCGGCGTGGGCCTTTTCCGCACAGCCCTCTACATCCCCCACATCGTCTCGCTCACCGCCGTGAGCATGATCTGGCTGTGGATGTACTCGCAGAACGGCCTGTTCAACGACCTTCTCGAGGTGATCGGGATGGGGCCGCAGCGATGGCTGAACGATCCGGAGACGGCCCTGAACGGGGTCTCCGTGATGCGGATCTGGAAGGCGCTCGGCTCCAACATGGTGCTGCTGCTGGCTGGGCTGCAGACCATCCCGAAGGAGCTTTATGAGGCCGCGAGCATCGACGGCTCAAGCCGCTGGCAGCAGTTCCGCTATGTCACCCTGCCGGGGCTGCGCCCGATGCTCGTCTACGTGGTGGCGATGGACATCATCTTCCTGTCCCAGAGCTTCGCGGAGATCTTCGTGCTGACTTCTGGCGGGCCGTTGGACTCCACCACCACCGTGAACTATCTGATCTACACCGAGGCCTTCGACTACAGCAGCATGGGCTCCGCCTCGGCCATGGCCTTCGTGCTGTTCGCGTTCATCGCAGGACTCACACTGATCGCGCTGCGCGCCGGGAGGGAACGATGAGCACTGAAGGCACGATGAGCACTGCTTCCACACTCCGACCTCGGCGATTCCGGGTCACCCGGACCGGCCGGACTCGGATCCTGAACTTACTCTTGCTCCTCATCGCCACGGCGCTGGTGCTCTTCCCGTTCCTCTGGATGGTGAGCCTTGCGTTCACCCCTGCGGAGGCCGCCTTCCGGGATGTGAAGCTGTGGCCCGACTCGCCGACGCTCGACAACTTCGTCACCGCGCTCACCGTCGGCAACCTGAGCCGGGCCTTCCTGAACTCGACGCTGGTGGCGCTGCTGTCGGTGCTGACCAACTGCCTGATCACGGTCGCTGCCGGATACGCCTTCGCCCACCTGCCCTTCCGCGGCAGCAATGTGCTGTTCTACGTGGTGATCGCCACCGCCGCGATCCCGGTCGCGGTCACCCTTATCCCGCTGTTCCTGATGGTCTCGAACTTCCCCCTCATGGGCGGAAACGACATTCTGGGCCGCGGCGGCAGCGGGCTGGTCGACTCTCTCGGCGGCATCGCGATCCCCTACCTAGTGGGGACCATGAGCATCTTCCTGGTGCGCCAGTTCTACAAGGGGATGAGCCCGGAGCTGTCCGAGGCGGCACGCATCGACGGTGCGGGCGAGCTGCGGATCTTCTGGTCGATCTTCATGCCTCTGTCCAAGCCGATCATCGCGGTGGTCGCGATCTTCTCGTTCACCGGGGTGTGGGACGACCTGCTCTGGCCGCTGGTGGTCTCCTCGTCCCCCAAGAGCCAGACAGTGCAGCTGGCCCTGACCGGCTTCAGCCAGAGCGGCAACATCCAGTACGCCCCGTTGATGGCCGCGACGATCATCGTCACCGTCCCGGTGTTGCTGGTGTTCCTGCTCAACCAGCGCCACTTCATCTCCGGCCTCTCGGAGGGCGCGGTGAAGGGCTGAGCGTGCGCCATCTGGCGGACTCGCAAGACATGTGCGCTCTCCTTCCACCTCTGGAAAGCAGAGCGCACATGCCTGTCGGGTTACAGGGACGCCGCGCCACCGGGGCCGGTCACCGGGGGAAGGCCGTCACCGGGCGTTGCGGATGAGCTCGATGACCTGGTCCGAGTCGTTGCGCAGCGGATGTCGAGGCCGCTCACTCTGCGCCGACGCGGGCGCGGGCGAGGGCGTGGAAGAACTCTCCGAGCCCGGGGCGGGCGCTGAGGCGGGGCCCGGGGCGGGCGCTGAGGCGGGCGCCGGGGTGGGCTCGTCCGGCAGGGGCGCGGCGTAAGTCGCGTCGGTGTAGGCGGCGGCGATGCGGGCGGCGGCGGCGCGCTGCTCGGCGGTGACGTCGAGCGTACCGGCGCCGATCTGGTCGAGCAGGTCCGTGAGGGCACGGGCAGGCGGCAGTGCGGGGTCGAGCCGGATCCGGAGGGGCGGCCGTCCCCAGGCTCCGGTGATGCTGAGCCAGCGGATCGCAGTCTCCCGCACGGCCAGCTCGCGGGTCAGCTCCGACCAGGCCAGCTCTCCGGCGCGGCGATGCATCCGCTCGGCGGCCAGGGCCGAGGCGTTCGCGACTCCGCCAGCACCGTCTCCCCCAGCGCCGTCACCACCAGCGCCGTCACCGCCAGTACCGCCTCCGCCAGGGCCGCCTCGCCCCGCGCCGCTGCCCCGTCCCAGCAGCGCTGCCCAGCGCTCGTCACGGGCCTGCATTCGGCGGCGTCGGATCAGGATCACTGCTGCCGCAGCGGCCGCGGCCAGCAGCGTGCCGATCCCGAGGATGCCCATCACGCCTCCGCCGAGGCGCTCCACGGTCTCCTCGGAGGGGCCCGCGCCGCCGCCGTCGGACGTCTCCGCGGCGGAGGTGTCCTCGGTGGTCTGCTCGTCGGTGGTGCCCTCCTCGCTGCTGGGCGTCTCCTCGGTGGGCTGATCCGACTCCTCCGGGTCCTCGGGTGCGGAATCGGGGGCGTCCTGCGGGGTGCTCGCGTCGGTGACACCGGGCGGGTTCACGCCGTTCGCCGCGGCGGCCGGGGTCGGCTCGAAGCGCACCCAGCCGTGCTCGGGGCCGAACCACACCTCGGGCCAGGCGTGGGCGTTCTTCGCGCTGACCCTCCATTCGTCGCCGTCCTGCTCTCCGGCGGTGAAGCCGATGACCACGCGGGCGGGGTAGCCCTGTGAGGTCATCATCAGTGCGAACGCCGCGGCGAACTGCTCGCAGTATCCGATGCGGTCGGTGAGGAAGGACTCCAGCGGGTCCTCGCCCGGGGCGGAGTTGACCGTGAGCGAGTAGGCGAAGGAGTTGCGGAAGTAGTCCTGATAGGCGACGGCGGTGTCGAAGCCGTTCTCGGCGCCCGCGCTGGCGGCGACGGTGGTGGCGAGCTCGGTGGCGACCTCGGGCACCTCGTCCTGGGAGGTGTAGCCCACCTCGAAGGGCTGCTCGAACACGGCGGGATCCACGGCACGCAGCTGCTCGGCGGTCGAGCTGCGCTGCTCGGAGGCGACGCTGTAACGCTCCCCGATCAACCCTGCGGAGACATGGTTCAGGGCGACCTCTCCGTGGGAGGGCTGGAGGATCATCGCCCGGTTCAGGTCCCGGTCTGAGGCCTGGATCTCGCGCACGTTGTCCGGCACGGGGAGGCGATCACCGGCGAAGCTGGTGATGTCGATGGTGGTGTCGATGAAGTCGTCGGCGCTGCCGTGCACAGCCACTCCGTCATCGCGGGAGTCGCTGAAGGCGGCGCGACCGAGCACCAGCCCCTCCCCCTCGACGTCGCCGCGGAACGTCTCGCCGTCGAAGCGGTTCAGGGCGCGCAGGCGCAGGTAGGAAGGATCCTCGGCGGTGGTGGTGTAGCGCAGCACCTCGGTGTCCTCCTGCTGGAGGAGCGAGCGGCGCACGGAGACGTCGTCGTCGATCATCACCGCGCCGAGCGCCGGGGCGTCGGGGTCCTGCCAGCGCTGCAGCAGGTCCATGTTCAGGGCGATCCGTGCGGGCGCCAGCTGCGGCAGCGCAGGGGCCAGCAGCGGGCTGAGCCCCGCCACCAGCGCCACGCAGAGCACGGTCACGGCGAGGGTGCGGCCGGGGTGGGCGGCGGGGCCCGCCTGCGGCCGACGATCCCCGCGGATGTAGCTCGGATCTGCGTGGACGGTGCGGGTGGCGAGGATGGCGACACCGGCGAGGACGGGGGCGGTGACATGCCACCAGGGACCACCGGAGGGCTGCTGGAGTGCGGGCACCAGGATCGCGCCCATCAGCAGCAGACCGGTGGGGGTGTGCCATCCCAGGTCCAGGTACATCAGGTCCAGCAGCAGCGTCACCAGCGCGATCACCGCCACCACGAGCACGGTGCCGGGCGCGCCGAGGGTCAGCGGGGCCATGCCGGTGACCAGTTCGTTGACTCCGCGGCTGAAGATCTCGCCCTGGTCGCGGAGCACCTGGAGCGGGCCGTGCTGCCAGCGGGTGAGGCCCTGGGCGATCTCGACCACCAGCACCAGCACCACGATCAGCCCCAGCTGGGCCAGGGGCACCAGCATCAGGGGGCGCAGCAGGCGTCGCAGCACGATCCCGCCGAGGATGACCGGGGCGGAGGCGGTGAGCGTCAGCAGCAGCCAGGAGGAGCCCGCCAGCAGCTGGGAGGTGGGGGCGGAGGCGAGCAGCAGGGCGGCCAGCAGCAGCAGGGCGCGGCCGATCAGGTGGAGGCCTTCGAGGGTGGGCCGGCCCATCAGGGGGCTCACGGCGCTTCCTCCTCGGCGGTGGTCAGCAGGTCATCGAGGGTGTCGGCGGTGGTGCCCCGCACCAGGGTCCAGGCCCCGAACTGGGACTGGGTGGGGGTGTGCCGGGCGCGGATCGTCTGCAGCTCGCGGACGTGCTGCTCATGGGCGTGGCCGAAGTCCTCGCCGTCGGCCGGGCCGATGCGGCGGGCCGGAGGCGGGTGCGGCGCCTCGTCTCCGTCGTCCTCGAGGGCGGGGCGCAGCGCGATCGCGGTGCGGTGGGTGGAGCGGCCTGCGAAGCGGTCCAGGTCCAGGCCCGAGAAGGGTTCGCCGTCATCTGGCCCCAGGGCTATCGCGAGCGCGGTGTGGCCGGCGGCGTGATCCTGGCCGATACCGCCGGAGGCGTCGTCGTCGAAGTCCACCTCCGCGAGGGCGAGAAGGGAGGCGCGCTGCTCGACGGCGTCCGCTTCGCTGCCCAGCGGCGAGGGGCCGGGGATGCCGCGGCGGCGGCCGCTGCGGGTGATCTCGTCCCCGGAGGCGTCCACGATCCGCACCTCCCAGCCGTTCAGGCCCAGCGCGTCCAGCACGGTCGCGGCGTGGGAGACGAGCGCGTCCTCGACCTGGCCGGAGGGGTTCTCGCGGCGGCTGGTATCCAGCACGATCACGGCGCTGTGGCCGGCGGCGGGTTCGTCCTCACGGGTCATCAGCTGGCCGGTGCGGGCGCTCGCGCGCCAGTGGATGCGGCGGATGTCGTCGCCGCTGGCGTAGGGGCGGGCGATGGGTCCGATCTCGCCGACACCCGGGGCGGGGGCGGCGCTGAATGCGCCCTCGCGGGTGATGCCGGTGGCGCGCTCGGCAGCCGGGGCCATCTCGGAGACCACCGGCAGCCCGGTCAGCGCCAGGCCGTCCTCGACGGTGCGGCGCAGGTGGAACAGCCCCAGCACGTCGCGCACGATCAGGGAGTAGGGGCCGAGCTCGTGGGCGCCACGGCGGCCGACGCGCAGCACGTGCGGCATCTGCCTGTTCAGCGGCAGGTCTCCCTGGCCGCCGAGCTCCTCGGGCAGGTGCTCGCGGGCGATGCCGCGGCCCAGCGGGACCACGGTGATCCAGGCGGTCCCGGTGAGCTCGAGCATCACCCGGGCGACGGAGCCGACGGGGACGGCGTCGTCCACCAGGCGGCGAGTGGGGCGCAGGCCCACGCTGCTCACCGCGATCCCGATCGCGCCGATCACCAGCATCAGCAGCAGAGCGGCGGCGAGCTGGCGCAGGGGCGTCACCCGGGCCAGGTCGCCCAGCACCCACAGCGCCCCGCAGCCCACGAGCACGACGATGCCGCGCCCGGTGGGGCGGAAGCGGGTGCCGGGGCGCGGATTCACGCCTGCGGGGTGCTGCGCAGCACCTGGTCGACCAGCTCCCCGGCGCTGGCCCCACGGGAGAGGGCCTGGGGGGTGAGGTGCATGCGGTGACGCCACACGGGCATGATCACGGCGGCGACGTCCTCCGGGGTGACGAAGGTGCGCCGGGCGAGCACGGCGTTCGCCTTCGCGGCGCGCACCAGGTGCACCGCAGCGCGCGGTGAGGCGCCGAGGGTGACCTGCGGGTGGGAGCGGGTGGCCTCAGCCAGCCGCACGACGTACTCCAGGATCACCGGGGAGGCGTAGACGCTGCGGACCGCACGTACGTGGGCGGCGATCTGTTCCGGCCTGGTGCGCTCGGTGACGGCATCGACCAGGTCGTGGTCCCCGTCGCGCACCGGTCCGGCTTGGGCGGCGAGCATCCGCACCTCGGCCGATGCCACCGGGTAGCCCATGGTGGTCTGGGCCAGGAAGCGGTCGCGCTGCGCCTCGGGCAGCCGGTAGGTGCCCTCCATCTCCACGGGGTTGGCGGTGGCGACCACCATGAACGGCTCGGCCAGAGGGTAGGTGGTGCCGTCGACGCTGACCTGCCGCTCCTCCATCGCCTCGAGCAGCGCGGACTGAGTCTTCGGGGAGGCGCGGTTGATCTCGTCGGCCAGCAGGATCTGGGTGAACACCGCCCCGGGGCGGAACTCGAACTCGCTGGTGGCCTGGTTGAACACGCTCGCGCCGGTGACATCCCCGGGCAGCAGGTCGGGGGTGAACTGGATGCGGTGACGCTCGGCGCCGAGCGCTGCGGCCAGGGACTTGGCGAGCATCGTCTTGCCCACGCCCGGGATGTCCTCGATCAGCAGGTGACCGCCGGCCAGCAGCACCAGCACGGCGATCCGGGCCACCTCGTCCTTGCCCTCGACGATGGTCGCGATCTCGCGGATCACCGATTCGGCCTCGGTGGCGATCTCGCGCGCCTGCTCCTGGGTGAGTCCGACACCCAGCTCGCGGGCCCGGTTCTGCGGATGCCACGGGTCATGGGGGGCCTCGACGGCGACGTCGTCCTGGGTCATGTCGTGCTCCTCCGAGTGACCACCGTGACAGGTGTTCATGAAAAGTTTGCCCCGAGATGAACTCCTCGGGACCCACGCGGCGGCATCGCCTCATACAGTATGACTGGTTCCAAATGTCTTCTGAGGAGTTCCGATGATCGTCCGTAGTGACCGGACCGCCCTCCGTGGCGGTGCGGGACTCCTCCTCGTCGCGGCCTGCCTCGTGGGCCCCGCGGCCGCTCAGGCGGAGCCGGCACCGGCGGAGATCGCTCCGATGCAGGGCGGGGCGGCGTGTGAGGGGATGAATCCGAGTGCTTCGGTCAGCGCTCAGTCGATCGAACTCGGGTCCTCCGTGACTATCACTGGCACCTGCTTCGACGCACGCAGCTTCGCGACGATCACCATCGTCACTCCGAAAGGTCCGGTTCAACTCGATGGACTGGAAACTGATTCTGAGGGGACCGCGTCCTGGAGCTACCAGCCAACGACCGGCGGAGATTTTAGCGCGGTGATCGACGTGGGCCAGCAGCAGGCGACCGGATCGTTCACGGTGACCGACGAGTCCGCGGAACCAGACCCGGAGCCGACACCCGATCCGGAGCCCACGCCAGACCCAGAGCCGACGCCGGATCCTGAGCCCACGCCGGAGCCAGAGCCGACGCAGGAACCGACGCCCGAACCCACACCGGAGCCGACCCCTACCCCCGAGCCGACGCCGACCCCCGAGCCGACGCCGGAGCCGACGCCAACCCCCGAGCCGACGCCGGAGCCGACGCCGACGCCGGATCCGACGACCGGTCCCGGCGAGGACGATTCGCCTGCCTCACCGAGTCCGTCCACCTCGGCGAGCCCGGACCCGGCACCGACCACACCCACCGCGCCGTCCCCCGGCGCGGAGGATGATCCGGCGCCGACGGCGGGCGCCAGCCCCACCGCGTCCGAGCAGACGCCCTCCGCGCCCGCCGCGGCAGCCCCCGGCCCGGCGACCAACGACTTCCCGGCCGCAGCCCCTGAGTACACCGCGGAGCAGCGGGAGGCGGCCTCGCTCGCCGTGCTGATGACCTCGCTGTTCGCACACGGAGTCTCGAACGGCCAGGTGGGCATCTCCCCCGCCGAGGCCGGAACCCCGAATGCTGATGGCACCGTCGGTGGCGGCAGCAATACTGAGGGCAGCAGCGCCGGAGAAGACGATGCCGCTGACGGCAGCGAAGCATCCGACGGCGGTGGCGATGAGCTGGCGGAGACCGGCGCGTCGGCCGCGGGCCCTGCGGTGCTCGCGGCTCTCCTACTGGCCGGCGGGGCCGCTCTGCTCTGGCACCACCGCCGCCGCAACGGCTGAGCGGCGCCTGGCCGACCTCAGGCGCTGAGACCCCGCCTCGTCCGCAGCGCGACTAGCGCACCGATCAGCAGCGCGCCGAGCACCAGGGCGATCCCGCCCACGGCCACCGCGCCGCTCACCCCGAGCAGCGCTCCGAGCCAGGCGAGGGAGATGCCGTTGCCGGTGCGCATGCCGCTGCCGATCATCGAGTAGACCCCCACGACGCGTCCGCGCTGGTCCTCGGGGGCGCGCAGCTGCACGAGCGCCTGACCGATCGCGGTGGCGGCGAGGTTTGCGACCCCGCCGATCACGAGCGCGATCACCGCCACCGCGTAGTGGGTGGTGGTCGCGACGATCAGGGAGGTCAGTCCGAACATCACCGCAGCGATGACGGCGCCGCGCACGTCGACCTTGAGGATCCCGGTGGCCTCGAGCAGGAAGCCGCCCACGACTCCCCCGATCCCGTTGGCGAACAGCAGCGCGCCGTAGCCGAGCCCGCCCTCGTCGCCCGCGCCCAGAGTGTCGGCGAAGTTCGGCATCGACACCTGGAGCGAGGAGCCGACGCACACCGCGATCAGCCCCGCCAGGGCGATCATCCCCACCAGCACCTTGTCGTTGCCCACGGTGCGCAGCACGCGCGGGGTGTCGAGGATCGAGATCCGCTCGCGGTGCACGATCCCGCTGCGGGAGTGCCCGGTGAAGGGGGTGCGGAGCATCAGCAGCGTCATCGGCAGGTAGAACACGATGTTGGCGAGGATCCCGAACGTCGGCCCGAGCAGCAGCATCAGCACCGAGCCGACCACCGGCCCGGCGAGCACCCCGAGGCTCTTGAAGGTGGCGTTCAGCCGCACGGCGCTGGCCAGCTCGCGCGGCTCGGCGAAGTCATGGAGCATCAGCTGCTCGGCAGGGCCCCACAGCGCGCCGGCGCAGCCGTGCAGCACCAGCAGCACGCAGGCACTCCACATCTCCAGGGTGCCCGTGAGGAACAGCAGCCCCCAGGCCAGCGAGACGAACGCGAACAGCCCCTGGGCGATCTGGATGATGCGTCGGCAGTCGTACTTCTCCGCGAGGCCACCGAAGAGGACGGAGAACATCAGGAAGGGCAGCCAGTGGCTGATCACCTGGAAGCCCACCAGCCAGGGCGATTCGAACACCTGCCACAGCATCCAGTAGGTGATGACGTGCTCGATGTTGTCGCCCATCATCGAGAGTCCGGCGGTGACCAGGTAGGGGCGGGAGTGCTTGTCGCGCAGGGGGCCGAAGCGACGCGGGACCGACAGGTTCAGTGGACTCTGCTTTCCTCGTACAGGGGCGGGCACCGGCGATCGGGGATCGTTCGAAGGCGTTCCAGCGCTCGTCGCCCGGACCAGGTTACGTGGTGCCGCGTCGAGGGGCCGCGCCTCTCTCTGTAGTGCGTAAGGTGGGCGGCCCACTCGTTCCATCCAACTTTAAGCACTAAAGTTGGATCATCGGGCCACGATCACCACGTTAGGGGCTATGCATGGGGCACTTCACCTCGCAGTACTGGGAGAACCCCTATGACTCCGGCGTCCCCCGTGCAGATCGACGCTCGGGGGAATACCAGACCTACACGCCCTCCGCCCTCACCGGGATGAGGCTGGCGATCGGACCTGAGGTCGATGCCGAGGTCGCCGCCGCCGAACGCGCCGTGCGCGCACTGAACCGCGGCACATATCAGGATCTGGGCCTCGTCTCCCGGTTCCTGCTGCGCTCCGAAGCGATTGCGTCCTCCTATATCGAGGGGATCGCACCCAGCCCGAGGAACGTCGCTCTCGCCGAGCTCGCCCTCGAGGAGGATGTCCGCGGGCTCTCCGACACCGCTCAGCAGGTGGCGCGGAACATGACGATCGTGCGCGACGCTTCCGACGCCCTGTCCGAGAAGGAGGTCATCACCGTCGCAGATCTGGGTGCCCTGCAGGCATCGCTCATCCCGGCACCGACCGAGCTCCAGGGAGTGCGGGCAACGCAGAACTGGATCGGCGGCTCGCGCTACCACCCGCTCGAGGCCGCACACGTGCCTCCGCCGCCCGATGAGGTCCCCGCCCTGCTGGAGGACCTGGTGCGATACATGGCCGGTGCCACCCACTCACCGATCATCCAAGCGGCACTCGCGCACGCCCAGTTCGAGACGATCCACCCGTTCCCCGATGGCAACGGCCGCGTCGGTCGAGCCCTGATCCACACGGTGCTCACCCGCCGGGGCCTCACCGCAGAAGCGATCCTTCCGGTGAGCCTGGTGCTGGCGACCCTTCATGAGGAATACATCGATGGCCTGGATTCGTTCCGTGTCGAGGGAGGACCGGAGTCGCCACAGGTCTTCGCAGCGATCGAGACCCGGGTGAGCACTTTCGCGAATGCCGTGAGAATTGCTGCGGAGCAGGCCGCAGGCCTCGAGCGGCGCCTGGCAGAGCTGCGCGAGGAATGGTCGCGCATCATCTCGGAGGCTCGGCGCCGGGAGGGCAAGGTCCGGGCGACTCGGCGGAACTCGGCGCTGTCCACGATCCTCGACTCGCTGCCGGGCACCCCCGTGCTCACCACCTCCACTGTGACGCGCGTGCACGGAGTGACGACGACCGCCGCCCAGAACGCCCTTGCCCAGCTCACGGAGTACGGGATTTTGGAGACGATCTCGATCGGTCGTGCCCAGCGCGCCTACATGTCCCTCGACGTCCTGGATCTGCTCACCCGCAGCGAGCGCGCGATGGCGAGCAGGGACTTCGACACCGCCAGCTCGCCACCGATGCGCCCCGTGCCCGTACCGCGCGTGCGCTGAGCTCCGTGGGCTCACGAAACCGTCCCCGCTGCGACGCTCGCACCGTCAGGGGTCCAGCCTCGAGCGGGGGACGTCAGAGATCGAGGACGAAGCGAAGGGCCCGGTCGATCGTGCTCATCTCCTCGGGACCCAGCATTCCCCGTCGAGTCACGAGCCGCTCCGTCGAGACCGTCCTCAGCTGGTCGCACCGAGCGTGCGAGGTGTGCCCCAGACCGCTACCTCCAGGCTCCACTTCTACGTGACTGCGCAGCCCGTAGGCAGCAGAGGTGATCGGCACAACCATGACAAGGCCGCCGGGACCGTTGTTCAGGATGTCCACCGACACCACGACGGCCGGTCGTCGGAACGCCGGCTCGTGGCCGATGGGCCGGCCGAGGTCGACGTCGTAGACCTCTCCCCGCCAGATCACGACAGCGCGTCCCACTCCTGCCGCTCCGCCACGTACTTCTCCCATCGCTCGGGATTCTCACGCAGTCGCGCATAATCGGCGGTGAGTCCCTGCAGGAACTCCTGCTTCTCGAGCGCGTCGATCGCGACGTGGACGATATCGATGACCGACGTGCCGCGGGACTTGGCGAGAACCTGGAGGCGCTCGGAATCGGCCCGACGAACTCTGACGGTGGTGGTCTCTGAAGCAGCCATCCATCGACTGTAGACGAAATGTCTACACTTGGTGGCGCGGCAACTGGACGAGAGCGAGGGCGGGCAGGGGCCCTACCTCGCGCAGCAGTTCACGGCGCTAGCAGCACCGCGAACGTCTCGAGGGTCTCCTGCAGTTCGATCGACGGCTCGAGCAGCCACTGGATCTGCAGGCCATCGCTCGCGGCGACGATCAGCGCGGCGGTGCGGGCGGGGTCCACGTCGCCCCGCACCAGCCCGGTGGCCTGATCGTCGCGCAGGCGCTGCTCTAGGTCGGTGCGCACCTGCTCGAACCGGGTGGTGAAGTACTCCTTGGCGGGGCCCGCTTCGGCCTCCAACGAGGTCGCCACGAGCGTGGAGTAGAGCTGCACCAGGCCCGGGACCTCGAGGTTCGCAAGCGCCGCGTTCGCCATCACGTCGACCGAGCGCACATGGCTCTGGTCGCCGCGCTCGAGGTCGCGCCGATACTCGGCGTGCTCGTAGACGGCGACCAGCAGCTCCTCGCGGGAGGAGAAGTAGTGCAGCAGCGCGCCATGGGAGATGCCGATGGCCTCGGCGATGCGGCGCAGGGAGGTGCCGTCGGCGCCGCGTCGGCGGAACACCTCGATGGCGCGGTCGAGGATCTCCTGGCGGCGGGCGATGCCCTTGGAGTAGGAGCCCGCGCGACCGATGCGGGGCGGCGCGGCGGCCGACGGGCCCGGCTCGACAGCGGCGGCTGCCGGCCCCTTCTCCGCGGCCTCGGCCGGCGCATCCTCGGTGCTCATGAGGCCAATGTACCCATGACTCGAACTGCTCTGCAGGAAAAACCTCCAACTGGTGGGTTTGCTGTTATTCTGGCCGCCATGCGCCTTCGGTGACGCGGCGCACTCTCTGACAACGACGTACGAAAGCAGGTTCGACGTGGCACTGCCTCTCGCCTCCGTCCAGCTGTACACGCTGGCCGCGGAGTTCTCCGCCGACATGAACGGCTCCCTCGACAAGCTCGCGAAGATCGGCCTGAAGAACGTCGAGGCCTTCGACTTCGTGCGCCGTCCGAAGGAGATCCGCGCTGCGCTGGACGCTTCCGGCCTCTCGTCCCCCACCGGGCACGCCCCGCTGCTCTCCGATGAGCTGTGGACCCCGGACGGCTCCATCCCCACCCCGGCCAACGAGGTCGTCTTCGAGGCTGCAGCCGAGATCGGCATGAAGACCGTCATCGACCCGATGGTCCCCACCGAGCGCTGGCTCACCGAGGACGGCGTGAAGGACATCGCCGAGCGCCTCAACGCCGCCTCAGAGAAGGCGAAGGAGTTCGGCCTCACCGTCGGCTACCACAACCACGCCCAGGAGTTCCTCGCGGACTTCGACGGCCAGACCGCCTACCAGCGCTTCCTGTCGCTGGTGGATCCGTCGGTCGCGATCGAGCTGGACCTCTACTGGGCCCTCGTCGGCGGTCAGGACGTCGTGGCACTGGTCAAGGAGCTCGGCGACCGCCTCGTGGCGATCCACGTCAAGGACGGCATCAAGCCCGAGTCCAACCCCTTCGCTCCGGGCGCCCCGAAGTTCGCCTCCACCAGCCTGGACCAGCGCCACGCCGGTGAGGGAGAGGTCCCCACCGTCGAGGCCATGAAGGCAGCGACGGGCGTCAAGTACGCCGTCATCGAGTACGACAACGCCCCGGGCGACGTCTTCGAGGACATCGAGAACAGCTACCGCTTCCTGATCGACGGAGGCCTCGCAGCATGAGCACCCCCTCCCCCTTCTCCGGCCCCGTGGGCGTCGGCTTCATCGGCGTCGGCGTCATCTCCGACACCTACCTGGAGAACCTGAACTCCTTCCCCGACGTCGAGGTGCTGATCCTCGGCGACATCAACACCGAGCGCGCCGCCGCCCAGGCCGCGAAGCACAACGTGCCCGCCTCCGGCACCGCGCAGGACGTGCTGGACCACCCGGGCGTGCAGGTCGTCGTGAACCTGACCCTGCCCGCAACCCACGTCGAGATCTCCTCCGCCGCGATCGCCGCGGGCAAGCATGTGTGGACCGAGAAGCCGCTGGGCATGGACCGCGAGTCCACCGCCGCGCTGCTGACGCAGGCCGACGAGGCCGGGCTGCGTGTGGGCTGCGCACCGGACACCGTGCTCGGGGCGGGCGTGCAGACCGCCAAGCGCGCGATCCTCGACGGTGTGATCGGTCGGCCGCTGTTCGCGCAGACCTCCATGCAGTGGCAGGGCCCCGAGGTGTTCCACCCGAACCCCGGCTTCCTGTTCGCCAAGGGCGCGGGGCCGCTGCTCGATATGGGCCCGTACTACTTCACCACTCTGGTCAGCCTGTTCGGCACCGTCGAGAAGGTCGCCGCGATCGGGCTGAAGGCCACCGAGGAGCGCATGATCCAGGTGGGCGACCAGGCAGGGACCACCTTCCCGGTCGAGGTGCCCTCGACGATCTCCGTGCTCACCCAGTTCGAGGGCGGCCAGACCGGCACCTCGCTGCTGAGCTTCGACTCGCCGCTGGCCCGCCAGGGCATCGTCGAGATCCACGGCACCGAGGGCTCGCTGGTGGTGCCCGATCCGAACATGTTCGAGGGCCGCATCGCCTATGTGCGCCCCTTCGACACCTTCGGCGAGCGCCCACCGGAGCAGGAATGGATCGAGATCCCGCAGGAGGGCCCGACCACCGGTCGCGGCCTGGGCCTGCTGGACATGATCCGCTCGATCCACGAGGATCGCGCGCACATCGCCACCGGCGAGGTGGGCTACCACGTCCTGGACATCATGCTCTCGGCCGAGGAGTCGGCGGCGAGCGGAGAGTTCGTCACTCTGAACTCCTCGGTGTCCGAGATCCCGGCCGTCCCCGCTGACTTCGACCCGCTGGCCCGCACGCTCTGAGGCCGACCGGCGGTGCCCGTGGCGAGCCATCGCCGCCGCAGGCACCGCCGCAGGCACCACCGCAGGCACCACCGATAGTGCGCTGAGGACCTATGTGAAGTGCTCACATAGGTCCTCAGCGCACATTGCTGTCCGGAGGGCGCTGCGCTGTCCAGAGGGCGCTGCGCTGTTCGGAGGGCGCCGTGCTGTACAGAAGGCGCGGCGCTGTCCGGAGGGCATTCCGGTCTCGCCTCACGCGCTCAGCAGCAGCGCCTCTCCCTGCCCGCCGCCGCCGCAGAGGCTGACCCCGGCGTGGCCGCCGCCGCGGCGGGCCAGCTCGAGCGCCGCGGTCAGGGCGAGCCGTGCACCGGAGGCGCCGATCGGGTGGCCGAGCGCGATCGCGCCGCCGTGGATGTTGGTCTGCTCGAGCGGGTAGTCGAGGTCCTTCAGCGACTGGACGACGACTGCGCCGAAGGCCTCGTTGATCTCGATCAGGTCCAGGTCGCTCGGCTGCAGCCCATCGCGGCTGAGGGCCGCGTGCAGGGCGTTCGAGGGCTGCGAGTGCAGGGAGGAGTCCTCGGGACCCGCGACCTGGCCGGGGGCCCCGATCGCGGCGAGGATCGTGAGGCCGTGCTCCTCGGCGTAGGCGCGGGAGGTGATCACGAGCGCGGCCGCGCCGTCGGACAGCGGCGAGGAGTTGCCGGCGGTGATGGTGCCGTCCTTCGCGAAGGCGGGGCGGAGACCGGCCAGGGTCTCGACCGTAGTGTCGGGCCGGACGCCCTCGTCACGGTCGATGAGCAGCGGGTCGCCCTTGCGCTGGGGCACCTCGACGGGCGCGATCTCCTCGGCGTGGATCCCGACGCCTGCCGCGGCGGCAGCGCGCTGGTGGGAGGCGGCGGCGATCTCGTCCTGGTCGCGGCGGGAGATGCCGCGCTCGGGATTGCCGCGTTCGGTGAGGTCGCCCATCGCCTCCTGGCTGAGCGCATCGGTGAGCCCGTCGTGCGCGACGGAGTCCTGCACGGTGGCCGGGCCGTACTTGTATCCCTTGCGGGCGCCCATCAGCAGGTGTGGTCCGTTGCTCATCGACTCCTGACCACCGGCGATCACCGCCGTGGCCTCGCCGGTACGGATCAGGCGGGCGGCGTCGATCACGGCGGTCAGCCCCGAGAGGCACACCTTGTTGAGGGTCACGGCCGGGATGTCCCACGCCAGGCCCGCTCCGAGCGCGGACTGGCGAGCCGGATTCTGCCCCTGGCCCGCCTGGATGACCTGCCCCATGATCACGGTGTCGATCACCGCGGCGTCGACGCCGGAGCGCTCGATCGCATGGCGGATGGCGTGGGCGCCGAGATCGACCGCGGTCAGCGCGGCCTGCTGCGAGAGCAACCGGGTGAACGGGGTGCGAGCCCCGCCGACGATCACGGGCTGGTGGGCGGAGGTGTCATTCCTAGTCACGGGGTGCTCCTTCTGAGGATCCACTCCTCGACACCTGCCCTGGATAGTGGGCGAGGTGCGTCAAGAAGCTCGGCTGCTGGCGCGGCGGTGGGCGGGCAGCGTGGATCTATCCGATGGTGACCATCATCCACCGGGGTGCGCCGCGGTGCCAGGCATCGCGTCAGAGCGGGTTCTGCTGGAAATCCTCTGGATTCCCGTCGGGCGGGTCGGCTACCAGCATCCTGTGCGACGCGCACAGGACACAATGTCGACGAGCGTACACATTGAAGAAAGTGATAGATCGTAGACATCCCGCAGAAGTGGACGTACCATCACACTCATGAACAGTCGGCGCGTCAGGACCCCGCAAGATCTCGGTGCAGCCCTCCGCGACGAGCGCAGGGCGCGGGCGCTCACACAGGCCGAGCTCGCGCGTGCTGCCGAGGTCTCCCGGGAGTGGCTGATCGGCGTAGAGCAGGGTCGTCGGCCGCGAGCCGAGCTGGAGAAGGTCCTCGCGGTGCTCGCCGCCCTGGACCTCCCGCTCAACGTCGGCGCAGCATCCCGCACCGTCACACCTGACGCACCGGAACCCGCCACGTCGATCACAGAGCGCGCCACCCGCGACGCTATCGAGCAGATGCGGGAGGCGCCTGCACTCCCCGTGGTCGTGGAGCACGGGCAGCGCGCCGCCCGGCTGCTCAAGGCCGGCATGGATCCCGAGCTCGCCGCTCAACTCACCCAGGTCGCCCTGGCTGCGACGCCGACATCTGACTCCTCCGCAGTGCGAGGCACCGCCGATGAGGACGAGGACTCATGATGAAGCGGCTGTTCATGGTCAGCAACGGAGTGATCATCGGCCACCTGGACGAGGACCATGGTGGAGCGCTACGGCTGACCGCGCCACCGAGCGCGGGGATGCCGAGACTGTCGCTGGCCTTCGCGCCGAGCACCACACCGATACCTCCACGCAGAGCCCTTGCCTATCTTGAAGGTCTGCTTCCTGAGGGAGACGCCGTCCGCCGTGCCACCGCGCGCAGATTCGGTGTCTCACCGCGCAGCGCGTTCGCACTGCTATCGGCGATCGGTCGGGACTGCCCCGGCGCAGTGCAGTTCCTCGACGAAGCACAGCTGGAGGATCCCGAGCCGGGCTCCCTCATCCCTGTCGACGACGAGCGGATCGGGTCACGACTCCGTGACCTCCGCACGAATTCTGGCGCAACCTGGGTCGCCGAGGGAGAGCACTGGTCGCTGGGTGGGGCGCAGTCGAAGCTCGCACTCCGGCTCGAGAACGGGCGGTGGCACGAAGCGCATGGTGCCGAGCCGACGACACACATCCTCAAACCCGGGATCACGGCTCTCCGCTCACAAGCACTCGTCGAGCACCTCTGCCTGCGTACGCTCTCTCTGCTCGGCCTGCCTGTGGCCAGGTCTGAGTTTCGGCTCTTCGATGGCGAACCGGCGATCGTCATCGAACGCTTCGATCGGCGCCGGGTCGATGGGCGCTTGGTGCGCGTTCACCAGGAGGACCTGTGCCAGGCCACCTCGACGCTCCCCGCCGACAAGTACTCGGTCACAGCCCTCGATGTCGTCACCGCTCTTCGGCGGGGCGGCGCACCCGAGGAGGATGTCGAGAGCTTCGTCCGGGCGGTGCTCGCGAACTGGGCGCTGGGTGCCCCGGATGCGCACGCCAAGAATTACTCGGTCTTTCTTTCGGCCGACGACACAGCACTCGCACCGCTGTACGACGTCGCGACCGGATTCGGACAAGAGACTCCGTGGCCTGCGATGGCGATGCCCATCGGTGGAGCTTCATCGATCCATGGCGTCACGCGTCGGCATCTGCTGAAGTTCGCTGCACAGCTCGGGGTGAGCCAGGAGTACGTCCTCGCCGCCGCCGAGCTCCTCGCCGAGGGTATGCCGACAGCGTTCGACATGGCGACGCGGGAAGTCGCCGGTGCGGACATCGACCATGCCCACCTGGAGGCGATCCACGCTTCGCTCACAGAGCACTGCGAGAGGCTCCGGACCACTCTTCGCGGCTGAGGGCGTCGACCCCCTCCCCCACCGGGGATCTATCCGGTGGCGACCATCATCCACCTCCGTCCGTCCGTCCGTTGACACCGGGCGCCGCCGCGACAGCACTGGGGTCCGCAAGCGGTTGCAGTGCCTACCCGCTGGCCCCGTGACGAGGAGACGATGATGTCCGATCCGCAGCACCGCCCCACCCGCCGCCACCTCCTGGGAGGAGGAATCGCCGCGCTCGCTGCCCTGCCGGTGGCCTCCGCTCTGGGGGCTCCGGCACTGGCCGACCCGGCCCGACCTGCCGCTGCCTCTCTCATCGATCTGGGCCCCGCGCTGGCCTCGGTGAACGTCCGCTCCGTGGCGTTCGGGCAGCTGCCGGACGGCCGCTCCGTGGCCTATGCCCTGTCCAACGGCGACCCGGCGACCCTCTCCGTGCTGGATGTGCTGACGGGCGAGAGGATCTTCGGCACCGAGATTCCCGGTGCGGAGCTCGGCGGGTTCGTCACTCCCGGCCCCGATGGGCTCATCTACTTCACCTGCCGCTCCCCGATGAAGGGCGGGCTGTTCTCCTTGGACCCCGTCTCGTTCGAGGTCACCCTGATCGCGGAAGGCATTTCCGGGCAGAGCGTGCTGTACGACGGCTCGTTCGGGCCCGACGGTCGGCTGTACATGGGCACGTACCCGAACGCACGGGTGCTGGCCTACGACCCCGCCACCGGGGAGATCGAGGATTACGGCACCCAGACCGAGGATGCCGCATACGTCTTCGGACTCGGCGTGGTGGACGGCGAGGTCTGGGTGGGCACCGGCCCTGTCCCGCACCTGTTCCGGATCGACATCGCCAGCGGTGAGCGCACCGAGATGCAGCCGCCGGCCCACGTCATGGAGGGGACGGACTGGTTCACCGGGATCGCGCAGCGCGGGGACCTCGTCTTCGTGCGACTCTCACCTCGCGGAACGTACGACATGGCGTTCTACGACCAGCTGACGGAGACCTGGCTCGAGGAGATCGTCGAGGGCACCTTCGACACCGCGCCCACGGCGGTTGCACGCCTGAACCGGGTCTACTACCTGCAGGGCGACGTGCTGATGGGTTATGACCTGCGGATGCGCCGCACCCTGTCGGTGGGCTTCGAGGACTCCGCACTGCGTGAAGAGCTCTCCGAGGCGGTGGGCACCTACGGCATCGCCTCCTCCGAAGAGCTGCCGGGGCTGCCGCCGTACACGGTCGTCGGCCTGAACACGAACGGCGTGCTGTGGACCTACTCGACCCGCAGGAAGCAGGGCAGCTCGGTGATCGCCGACGTACTCGCGAGCCCGGCCGGAGCCCACAGCATCGGCACCGGGCCCGACGGCGCGGTGTACATGGGCGCCTACCTCAGCAGCGGCGTGATTGGGCGCATCGACCCCGAGACGGAGGAGATCGAGCGCCTGCGCGGCCCGAAGCAGGCGGACACGATCGTCGCCCACGGCCAGCAGCTGGTGATCAGCTCGTATCCGGGCGCCGTGGCCCATATCGGTGACCCGTCGGCCGCCTGGGACTGGTCCGCTTTCGACCAGATCCTCATGCTGGGTCGAGGCGCTCCGAACTACCAGGATCGGATCTTCGGGGTTACGTCCGTGGGTGATCGGATCGCGCTGGGCAGCGTGCCGGACTACGGGCAGCTCGGCGGGGCGCTGACGATCCTGGACCCCGCCACCGGGGATCTCGAGTTCCATCGGGATGTGGTGCCGCAGCAGAGCATCGTCACCCTCGCCCACAGCGACGGCCTGGTCTACGGCGGCACCTCCATCCACGGTGGGCTGTCCACCACCCCGGCGCAGGACACCGCGCAGCTGTTCATCTGGGATGTCGCGGCAGCGGCTCTGGTCAGTGCAGAGGAGGTGGTGCCGGGGGCGAAGGTGATCCCGGAGATCGCCTTCGGTCCCGACGGTCTGCTGTGGGGGCTGGCCGGAGAGGGCACGGTGTTCGCCGTCGACCCCACGACCGGCGCGGTGGTGCATCGCATCGCCACCGGGCTGCCCTTCGGGAACAACTGGGGGCTGCTGACCTCCCTGTTCTCCCGCACGAGCGAGGGATGCCTCTACGCAGCCGGCGGCAATGCTCTGCTGCGCATCGACCCGGTGGCAGCAACGGCCGACGTGGTCGTCGACAGCGACGTGCGGTACGCGGCGCTCGGGGGGAACGACCGCATCTATCTCGCAGGGGAGATCAACGTCTACCGCCTCGAGGAGTAGGAGCGTCGCGGAATAGGAGCCTCGCGGAGCAGCAGCCGCGAGGTGCAGGACGGGTGGGGCCGCGTCAGCCCGCTCCCCTACGCTGGCCGCTATGACCTCCTCGCAGCCCGCCGCCTCCTCCCCTGTCGGCAGAACACCGGCCGACGGCACCCGGCGGGTGGACCTGGTGCTCGAGGGCGGCGGGGTCAAGGGCATCGCCCTGGCCGGCGCGATCGAGGTGCTCGAGGAGCGCGGGTACCGGGTGAACCGGGTGGCGGGATCATCGGCCGGGTCGATCGCCGGAGCACTCGCGACCGCCGGGATCCCGGCGACCACGATGGTGAAGGTGCTGCGGGAGACGGACTACCGCCGTTTCGAGGACGGCCCGTGGTGGACCCGCACCCTGCCCGGCAAAGGGCTGGGCATCCTGCTGCACAACGGGATCCATCGCGGCGCCTACCTGCGTGAATGGCTCACCGAGCAGCTGACCATGTACGGGGATCCGGGCCGTACCGGCACCTTCGCGGATCTGCGCTACCAGGATCCCGAGGCCGGAATGGAGCTGGTGGGCGCGCATGCCTACCGCCTCGTGGTGACCGTCTCGGACCTCTCGGCCGGGCGGCTGCGGTACCTGCCGCTGGAGGCGGTGGACGTCGGCTCCACTCCGGACACGCTGCGGGTGGTGGACGCTGTGCGCGCCTCGACGTCGATCCCGCTGTTCTTCCGCCCGGTGCGGTGGAAGAACGCCTTCGGGAAGCCGGCGGTGCTGGTGGACGGCGGGCTGCTCTCGAACTTCCCGGTCTCGGTGTTCGACCGCCCTGAGGGTGAGGTTCCGCGCTGGCCCACCTTCGGCATCAAGCTCTCCGCCAAGCCCGAGGCGGTTTCGGGGTGCAGAACCAGATCCGCGGACCGCTCAGCTTCGGCAAGGCCGTGGTGGACACCGTCACCGGCTTCTACGACCGGATGCACATCGACTCCTCGCACTCCGTGGCCCGCACGATCTTCATCGACACCGCCGCGGTACGCCCCACCCATTTCGACCTCTCCGACGAGGAGCGGGAGATGCTCTACCGGAAGGGACGCAAGGCCGCGACGGCCTTCCTGGACGGGGACCACGAGCAGGTGGCGTGGGACTTCGAGGCGTACAAGGCGCGGTTCCGTACTCCGATCGCCTGAGCGGCCGTCACTGCGCCGCGGGCTCTCATCCCCTCTGCTCGATGCGGGATCGAGCACGCTCGGAGAGGTACGCCGAAACGTGTTCTCAGAGGGTGTCCGCGCCCTATGATGAGCGCCTCCAGCTCGCCCGATCCCCTTGCCCACGCCCGCACATCGAGGTGATACGTGTCCACCACCCTCCGCCGGATCGCAGCGTTCGCGCTCAGCGTTCCGTTCCTCCTCAGCGGCGCCGCTGCCGCGACTGCAGATGGCCCCGGATCAGGCAGCCCCTCCTCCCAGGAGAGCAGCCAGGCCGAGGACTTCGTCCCGGTCACCGCTCCCGAACCGGCCTTCGACATCGAGGCCTCGACCTTCACCATCCCCGACCTGCCCGGGCTCCAATACGCCGACCAGGCCGCGAATCCGCTCGCTCCCGGCGTGCACCGGGCATCGACCTTGGAGATCATCCGCGCGTATCCGGCGCCGGGCCACTCGCTGACGGGCATCCACTCGTGGAACATCCGCTTCGAGCCCGCGAACACGTTCAACGACCCCGTCGTCGTCGCATCCCTCTCTCCCACGGTCGACGTGGAGCGACGGACGTTCACGATCCCTGACATCACCGGGCTGAACACCGCGCTGGACCCGTGGACCCCGGTCTCCGCCGGGACGCACGCGCTGGCAGACGGCGTGGACCGGCTGGGCGTCTCCGTGTATGACCAGGCCGGGTATGCGCATGTGGGCGTCTCAGGGGTCTCGGCGACGTTCGTTCCCCTGTACGGGTACCGGCTCCGCGAGCCGGTGTTCGACCTCGCCGGGCACACGGTGCAGATCCCGACGGATCCCCGCGTCCAGTACACGCTGAACGGCGGTGTGATCTCGCAGGGCGGGACCTATACGGTCACCGGGACCGTGACCGTCTCCTTCAAGGTCGTCGCCGAGCGGACGTTCTACACGCCGCTGAAGAAGACCTGGCGGGTCACGTATCCCGAGATCTCGCCCTTCGTGGACGTCACCCCCGGGATGGAGCATTTCGCTGCGATGACGTGGATGGCTCGGGAAGGGATCTCCACCGGGTGGCCGACGCCGCGAGGGGCGGAGTACCGCCCGCTGACGAGCGTGAGCCGTGACGCGATGGCGGCGTTCCTCTACCGTCAGGCCGGCTCTCCGGCGGTGACGCTCCCGGCAAAGTCGCCGTTCACGGATGTGAAGCCCGGCCAGCCGCATTATGAGGCAATCATCTGGGCCTCTCAAGAAGGCATCACCGAAGGGTGGAAGATGCCCGACGGAACGCACCAGTTCCGGCCGGTACAGCCCATCGCCCGTGACGCGATGGCGGCGTTCCTCTACCGGTTCGCGGGCGAGCCCGCGTACACCCAGCCGAGCGGGAAGTGCTTCACCGATGTGGCCCGCGGCATGCAGTTCTCCAAGGAGATGTGCTGGATGAAGTCCACCGGCATCTCCACCGGATGGAGCAACGGCACCTACCGTCCGCTCGATCCTGTGAAGCGGGATGCCATGGCGGCTTTCCTGCAGCGCTACGACGCGACGCTCTGAGTCGCAGCACTGCCTGACCGTGCGGGCCCGTCCGATCCTTCGGACGGGCCCGCACTTCGTCCGCCCGACCGATCGACCCGACCGATCGGCCCGGAGCTTGCGCCCTGGCGCACCTCTCGTGCAACGCTCGAGGGATCCGGCTCGCCGCGAGGCGAGCGTACCGGCACACGGAGGACACACACGTATGAGCCCGAAGAACATCTTCGTCCTGGGACTGACGGACGTGCAGCGCCAAGAGCTCGAGACGGTGCGTCACGCCGAGGACTACACCTTCCACGGGGTCCTGGACTACGAGACCCTGGTGAACACCACGGATCTGAACTTCGAGCAGCTGATGCGCGACGCCCGCGCCGAGCTCGATGCCTTCGACGGCAGCATCGACGCGATCATCGCCCACTGGGACTTCCCGGTCAGCGTGATGAGCACGATGCTCGCCGCCGAGCATGACCTGCCCGCTCCCTCGCTGACCAGCCTGCTGAAGAGCGAGCACAAGGGATGGAGCCGGATCGAGCAGAAGAAGTCGGTGACCGAGTGCGTGCCCGGTTTCGCCGTCTTCGACCCGTTCGCGGAGGACGCGCTGGCGAGCATCGATCTGGAGTTCCCGTTCTGGGTCAAGCCGGTCAAGGCGCACTCCTCCGCCCTCGGCTTCAAGGTCGAGGACGAGGCGGACTTCGACGAGGCGCTGGTGGAGATCCGCGAGCACATCGGCGAGATCGGCGATGCGTTCAACGAGGTGCTCCAGCAGGTGGAGCTGCCCTCCGAGCTCGCCGGCGCCGGCGGCAACTCGTGCCTGGCCGAGCAGTTCGTGGAGGGCATCCAGGCCGCCCCGGAGGGCACGATGTTCCGCGGCGAGTACCGCGTCCATGGCGTATTCGACATGCACAAGGACGCGGACGGCACCAGCTTCTCCCGCCTCGATTACCCGGCCAGCACGGTGCCCCCGCGCGTGCAGCAGCGGATGATCGACCTCACCGAGCGGTACCTGCGCCAGGTCGGGTACGACAACGGCTGCTTCAACTCGGAGTTCATGTGGGATGAGGCGAACGACCAGCTGTGGCTGATCGAGATCAACACCCGCATCTCCCAGTCCCACAGCGACCTGTTCGCAAAGGTGGACGGCAGCTCGAACCACGAGGTCGCGATCGACATCGCGCTCGGCCGGCCGCCGCGGATGCCGCACCGCGAGGGTGACTTCGCTGTCGCCTCGCAGGCGATGATCTTCCACGATGAGGACGCGATCGTCACCCGCATCCCCACCGCCGAGGACAAGGCGGAGATCGAGCGCCGCTTCCCCGGGACCGTGCTCACCTTGATGGTGGGTGAGGGCGACCGACTCTCGGAGCTTCCGGGGCAGGACAGCTACCGGTTCGTGCTGGGCAAGCTGTACCTCGGCGCGAACAGCACCGAGCAGATGCTGGAGAACTACGCCGCGATCACCGCCGAGCTCCCCTTCGAGTTCGCCCCGGCCCCGACGGACGACTGACCACCGCACCCTCAAGGACGACCAGGAGGCGACCACGCATGAGGACCGTCACCGAGTTCCCCTACGAGATCCGCGTGATCGAGAACGTGTTCATCCCGATGCGGGATGGCGCCCGGCTCGCGGCCCGGCTCTGGCTGCCGGTGGACGCGGAGCAGCGCCCCGTGCCCGCCGTGCTGGAGTACATCCCGTATCGCAAACGCGACTCCAGCCGGGCTCGCGACGATCTGAACCACCCCTATATCGCTGGTCACGGCTATGTGTGCGCGCGGGTGGATCTGCGCGGCAGCGGCGACAGCGATGGGGTGATGGTCGACGAGTACCGCCCCCAGGAGCATGAGGACGCGGAGGACGTCATCGCTTGGCTCGCCGAGCAGCCGTGGTGCGACGGCAACGTGGGGATGATGGGCATCTCCTGGGGCGGGTTCAACAGCCTCCAGCTCGCCGCCCGCAGACCCCCGGCACTGAAGGCGATCATCAGCGCCTCCGCCACCGATGATCTCTACGTCGACAACATGCACTACATGGGCGGGGCGCTGCTGGCGGACAACCTCTCCGAGGCGACGGTGATGTTCGCCTTCAACTCCCTCCCGCCGGATCCGCAGATCGTCGGCGAGCGCTGGCGGGAGATGTGGCATGAACGGCTCGCGGGCAGCGGGCTGTGGCTGGAGACCTGGCTCGAGCACCAGCGACGGGACGACTACTGGAAGCCGGCGTCCGTCTGCGAGGACTACTCCCAGGTGCAGGTCCCGGTGATGGCCGTGGGCGGCTGGGCCGACGGGTACACCAATGCGATCTTCCGCCTGATGGAGAACCTGGACGTGCCGCGCAAGGGTCTGATCGGTCCGTGGGGCCACAAGTACCCGCACATCGGGGTGCCGGGCCCGGCGATCGGCTTCCTGCAGGAAGTGGTGCGCTGGTGGGACCACTGGCTCAAGGGCACCGACACCGGCGTGATGGATGAGCCGATGGTGCGGGCGTGGATGCAGGACAGCGTCTCCCCTGCGGCGTCCTACGAGGACCGGCCGGGGTGCTGGATCGCGGAGGACCAGTGGCCCTCCCCGCGGATCGAGGAGCGCGAGTACGTGCTGCGCGGCCACCACCTCGAAGAGGGCACGGCCGACGAGCCGGATCGTGAGGTCACTGTGCAGTCTCCGCTGAGCGTGGGGATGTTCGCCGGGAAGTGGGCGTCCTACGCCGCGGTGCCGGATCTGCCCTTCGACCAGCGGGAGGAGGATGGCGGTGCCCTGTTCTTCGAGACCCCGGACCTGACCGAGGAGCTGGAGATCTTCGGCCGGCCCACGTGCGTGCTCGAGGTCAGCGCGGATCAGCCGGTCGCGCAGTTGGCGGTGCGGCTCTCGGACGTGAACACGGCCGGGGAGGCGACCCGCGTGACCTACGGGGTGCTGAACCTGACCCACCGCGACGGCAGCGCGGAGCCGCAGCCGCTCGAGCCGGGGAAGACATACCGGGTGGAGGTGCCGCTGAACGGCATCGCCCAGTCCTTCCCGGCCGGGCACCGGCTGCGGCTGTCGATCTCCACCTCGTACTGGCCGCTGATCTGGCCGGCACCGGAGGCGGCGACGGTCACGCTGAGCACCGGGTCCAGCAGCCTGCGCCTGCCGGTGCGACCGGCCCGTGACGCGGACGCGCATCTGCACGAGTTCGGTGAGCCCGAGGGCGCGGAGCCGCTCGAGGTCACCGACCTCTCCCCCGGTGAGCACCACTGGCGGGTCACCCGCGACCTGGCGACCAACGAGTCCGTGCTCGAGGTCGCCAACGATCAGGGCGAGTTCGTGATCGAAGAGACCGGCACCCGCATCCGCCGGGCTACCACCGAGTGGTACAGCTTCCGCTGGAACGACGTGAACTCGGTGCGGGGCGAGACCCGCACGGTGCGCCGCGTGGAGCGGGAGGACTGGGGCGCGATGGTCAGCACGCGCACGATCCTCACCTCCACGAGCGAAGAGTTCGTGATCGACGCGCAGCTGGACGCTTTCGAGCTGGACGCCGAGCGCGGTGACCCGCGGGTGTACTCGCAGAACTGGGAGCGGAGGATCCCGCGGGATCTGGTGTGAGAGCGGCGAGCCCGGGATCAGCTTCGTGACTGCTGCGGCGCCGCTCAGCTCGCCTCGTCGATAACTCGGGCGCGGCTCCGTGACCTCGATGTCAGTTATCGTTTCAGCACGGCACGCAACCAGTCCTGGGCTAGCACTCAGCGATCAGAAGGAGCGCACACCATGGCCGGAAAGAGTCTGATCCCGGGCCCGTCCACGACGAAGTCGGTCATCCACACCGCGAAGTGGCTGCTCCCGCTGCTGGCTGCGGGGGCGCGCTGGCTCTCCTCTCACCCCGAGGTGTGGGAGTCGATCAAGGAGCAGGGCGCGAAGCTGCAGAAGGTCACCACCGATAAGCCCGACGGCGTGCTCACCACGGTGGGCATCCTCCGCGAGCAGGTGGGTTATCTCGCGGACTCAGCAGACGATGCCGGCGAGGCGCGACGGGCCGAGGATTGGGCGAAGCGCCTGGACAGCTGCCAGCGCGCCGCCCAGCTGCTGAAGGCGCCGGGCACCACCCGGAAGGACCGCAAGACGCTGAAGAAGCGCGTCGAAGCGCTGCGCGAGGAGATCTTCTCCGCGTACATCGCGGAGATGGGCGAGGATGCGGAGGCCGGGACGGCGCCGAAACGCTGAGCTGCGGCGCTTGCCCCGTCAGGTTCTCGCAGGTTCCGATCCCGAGATCGATGGATCGCGCTTCGATGATCGCGGTGTCCAATCGCCGCCCGCTCGGATCCTCGACCGTGATGCCGAAGCGCATCGTGGATCCGAGCCCGAGCAGGCCGAGCAGGCCAGCGGGGATCGTCGTGGTGTAGGTGCCGTCGCCGTTCTGTGTCGTGTTCGAGCTGACGCTGAATCCGAGGACAGGCTCGAGGATCGAGCCGACGCCGCCGGTCGCCTGCTGCAGGGTTGTCTGCTGGAGCGTGTACCCCTCCGGGTGATCCCAATAGATGCGCACACAGCTGCTCGAGACATCGGCACGCGGGATAGGTCACGGCACGCCGAGCCTCACCCCGCCCAGCCGTGACCTTTTCGTTATCCTCGCGGGTGCTGTCCATCCCGAGGAGTTCCGTGACCGCCCCTGCCGTCTCTGCCCCGCGAACAGGCCCTGCGCACAGGCCTGGCTTCCGCCCTGACATCCAGGGGCTGCGGGCGATCGCGGTGATGCTGGTGCTGCTCTACCACGCCGGTGTCTCGGTGCTTTCCGGCGGGTTCGTGGGCGTGGACGTCTTCTTCGTGATCTCCGGCTTCCTCATCACCACCCACCTGCTGGAGGCGCTCGCGCGGGAGGGCCGGATCAGCTTCGGCGCCTTCTACGCCAAGCGGGCCCGGCGCATCCTGCCGGCCGCACTGCTGGTCGCGCTCCTGACGATGCTCGCGGCCTGGATCTGGATGTCCCCGCTGCTGATGCAGGACGTCCTGCGGGGCGCGGCCGCGACCGCGCTGTATGTGCCGAACTACCTCTTCGCGCAGGAGGGCACGGACTATCTCGCCGAGACCACCCCCTCGGTGTTCCAGCACTACTGGTCCCTCGGCATCGAGGAGCAGTTCTACCTGTTCTGGCCGCTGCTGCTGGCGGCAGGCTTCTGGCTGCTGCGGCGCAGCGAGCGGCGCCTGATGATCGGTGCCGCGGTGCTCACCGCCGCGTCCTTCCTCGCCTGCGTGCTGCTGATGGACGTCTCCCAGCCGTGGACCTTCTTCTCCCTGCCCACGCGCGCCTGGGAGCTCGGGGCGGGTGCCCTGGTCGCTTTCGGGCTGCGGTCCGGGGCGCGCTGGCTGCGCGCCGAGCGCACCGGCATGCTGGCCTGGGTGGGGCTCGCGGGGCTGGCACTGGTGGCGCTGACCTTCGACGAGGGCACCCCGTTCCCGGGATGGACCGCGGCGCTGCCGGTGCTCGCCACGGTGCTCCTGATCGTGGGCGGCGCCGCTCCGGGGCGGTGGCATGCCGGGCGCGTGCTGGGGCTCGCGCCGATGCAGTTCCTGGGCAAGATCTCGTACTCGCTGTATCTGGTGCACTGGCCGCTGCAGGTGATCCCGCAGGCCGCCGCCTTCTCCGAGGAGCCCCTGCCACTGTGGATCCGGCTGCTGCTCGGAGCGGCGGCGGTGCCGCTGGCCTGGTTGCTGCACCGGTTCGTCGAGCGGCCCGTGCTGCGCTGGCCCTCCCTGAGGCGCCGACCGTCCTGGGTGACCGGCGCCCTGGCGGCCGCAGCATCGCTCGCGGTGATCGCGACCTCGGCGGGCATCGCCATCGCCGTCCCCCAGCAGGCGGTGTCCTCCGAGCGCACGGCGGCCCCTGAGAAGCAGGCCCTCGATCCCGTGGGCACGGACTTCGTCCCTTCGAACCTCTCCCCCACCCTCGACGCGGTCGCCGCGGACAACCCCTCCGTCTACGACGCGGGCTGCCACCGCGACGAGGAGAATTCCGATCCCAGCGGTTGCCGGATCGGGGAGGAGGCCGAGGCGCCGCTGGTGTTCCTGGTGGGCGATTCCCACGCCGCCAGCTGGTATCCGGCCCTCGAACAGCTCGCGGACGAGGGGAAGATCCGGCTGGACAGCAACACCAAGAACTCCTGCCTGCCGCTCGAGACGGAGCAGCAGTTCCTGGACCGGCCGTACGACTCGTGCGCGCAGTGGCGCGACGGGGTGCTGGACCGGATCGAGGCGGAGCAGCCGGACCTGGTGGTCCTCGCCGGCTTCAACAATCGCGAACGGCTCATGCCGGGTTCGGGCGCCGACGCCGACGCGCAGTGGCGAGCGGGGCTGGCCGAGACGATCACCCGGATCGACGGCCCGCAGGTGGCGGTGATGAGGGACGTGCCCACCCAGGTCCAGACACCGAACCACTGCCTGGCCAAGCACCTCGAGACCGCGAACAGCTGCGCCGCCCCGCGCCAGGACGCGTTCGATGAGCCTCTCGTCGCCGCGGAGGCCGAGGCCGTGGCCCACTCCGGCACGGACGCGCAGTACGTGGACCTCACCCGGTACTTCTGCAACGACGCCACCTGCCCCGCGATCATCGGGAACACCGTGGTGTTCCGCGATCAGCACCACCTCACGCAGACCTTCAGCCGCGAGATGGCCCAGCCCCTGTGGGAGCAGATCGGGCCGATGGTGGCGTGACGGGCAGGAGAGCCCCCGGGCACCCGGGCTCAGGAGCGTCGATCCTGCTCCGCAGACGGATCCGTCAGGCAGCGGCGAGACTCTGACCGCCCGAGTCTTCTCGGTACCGCGGCGGGGAGCTGAGTGACGGCGCGGAAGCAGTCACCCGCTGGGCCGTTCGTCACCGCCCGTAGCGGTACACCCGGTCCCAGGGCCAGTCCTCGGCGAGCCACTGTGCGACGGCGTTCGCGAGCGGCTCGTCCAGCTCGGTGTGAGAGGCCCGTACCCAGGATTGCACCTCCGCGTCGTGCTCCTCCGAGTGCGTGGGGTAGATGTACACGCAGCCGATCACGTCGCCGTCCGCCGGATCCAGCACGGTGAAGGTGAAGCCTCGGCGTGCCGCGAAGTCGGCGGCATGGCGTTCTAGGTCCTGCCGGTTGCGCTCGGGGGTCATGCCCTCGGACGGCGGCCAGGAGCCGTCGGGGTAGCCGGGGGTGGCGCGGATGTGCGCGACGCTCGAGGTCCAGGCGGCGAGATCGGCCGCGTTGTGCTGCGGGCCGAGCGGCTCGAGGCGGAAGCGTTCGTGTGCCAGCGAAGTGGGCGGCACGAAGTCGGCGGGGACGAAGGCGTCGGAGTCCATGTGCCGACCGTATCGGCGCCCCGTCCCTCCGGCCACGGGTTTTCTGCGCGGCCCGCAGCACGTACGGTGCAGGGATCCGGCCCCTCTCAAGACAAGGCGTCCCCGTGGCCTCACTGCTCCGACTCTCCGGCCCCGCGCTCGTGCTCGGCGGGGTGCTGATCATCGTGACGGTCTCGTTCGGCGAGGGGATCGGGCCGCTGTACCTGGCCGGCGTGGCACTCGTGGTGCTGGGGCTGATGGGACAGTTTCTGGGTGCACGCCGCCAGCGCCCGACGCAGGAGCGGGCACCGCTGCTGATCGAGGTGCCGGTGACCGGGCGGTGGCGGGGTCTGAACTCACCCGCCTCGAAGGTCCCCTCTCACACGCACGGCCTCGCGCAGACGTACGCCATCGACATCACGCATGAGCCGCCCGGCGCCTCGCCGCGGGCGATGGACTGGCTGTGGCCGCCGATGCGCCAGCCGCAGGAGTTCCCGTCGTTCGGCCAGCCGGTCCTCGCCCCCTTCGACGGCGTGGTCGTCGCGACGCGCAGCACCAGCCGGGACCACCTCACGCGCCTGTCCCCGCTCGGGCTGATCGTCATGCTCATCGAGAGCGTCGTGCGCAGCGCGGGCACGCCCCGGCATCTGCTGGGAAATCACGTGCTGCTGCGCGCCGAGGCCGACGGGCCGGCCGGTGGGCCGGCTACCGGCGGCACGCCCGACGGCACCGTGGTCGCCGTGCTGGCGCACCTGCGTCGCGGCTCGGTCCAGGTGGTGCGCGGCGAGCGCGTGACGGCGGGGCAGCAGATCGCCGAGTGCGGGAACTCCGGCAACTCCTCGGACCCGCACGTGCACTTCCAGCTGATGGACGGGACGGACATCACCACCGCGCACGGCCTGCGGTTCGAGTGGGAGTACGTCTCCGACGAGGGTGCCCCGCAGCGCGGCGTGCCGGCCAACGAGGAGCTGTTCGTGGTGCCGCCGGCGGGAGCGGACCCTGGCGAGCGCTGACCACGATTCAGCCCGTGTCCGCAGCCCACCGCGATGACGCAGATGTCAGTTCTTGCCGACCAGCGGGAAGAGGTCGGTGGCGATCCGCTCGAGCTCCTCGTGAAGCGGCGAGGCCTGGATGAGCAGCAGGTTCACGCCCGCCTCCTCGTAGGCGCGGATCTTCTCCGCCACCTGCTCAGGGGTGCCGACCAGCTCGGGGCGCAGCGCGCGGGTGCCGACGGAGTACTCACGGGCGGAGACCTCCACGTCGAGGTTCGAGTGCTTGGTGAACTGCTCGAAGGACGCGTAGCCGGGCGAGTCCGGGTTGATGGTCGTGATGCGCTCGAGCTCGGCGCGCGCCTCGACCTCGGTGTCGCGGATGATGACGTAGGCGCTCATGCCGATGGAGTCGAAGGCGGCGCCCTGAAGGCGCTCGCGGCGGGCATTGACGTCAGCGACCTTCTCCCGCAGCTCGTCGACGGTCCCGCCGTGGGTCACGTAGGAGTCGGAGAAGGCCGCGATCGCCTCGCGCCCACCCTCTGATTCCCCTCCGGCATAGATGGCGGGCAGCGTGGCCGGCTTCGGCTCGACCACGGTCGAATCGATGTCGAAATAGCGTCCGTGCTGGCTGTACGGGGTCTCTGTCCACAGTCCCCGCAGAGCGTTGACGAACTCGGTGCAGTGCACGTAGCGGTCGTCGTGGGAGGGGAAGACCCCACCGAACTGCGAGGCCTCCTCCGCCCACCAGGCGGCGACGACGTTGAGGGAGAGGCGGTCCCCGGAGATGTCCGCCAGCGTGGACAGCCTCTTGGCCGTGACCTGCGGGTTGTGGTAGCCGGGGCGGATCGCGGTGAGGATCTCGAGGTTCTCGGTGACGGCGGCGATCGCGGTCGCGAGCGACCAGGCCTCGAGGCTCGGCGCCTCGGGCCCCTTGCGGTCGTTGAGGTAGAGCTCGGGCACGAGCGTGAGCTCGAACCCCAGGCGATCGGCGAGAGTGCTCACCTTCCGCACATACTCCCAAGTGGCAGGCATGCCTTCGTCCTCGACGTTGCGGAGGAAGCCCCCGTACACCGGGGTCCAGTAGCCGAATCTCATGTCTCTCCTGACGTGGGTGCGCGCCCGGACGGCGCGCGGATGGAATACAGGCCCGAGGACCGGGCGGGTGGACAACAGGCCCGAGGGCCGCCCGCGGGTGGGCCCGAGGGCGAGGGGCAGATCAGTGCGGGGCGGGAGCCTCCGTCGCGGCCGCGGTCGCTCTGGCCACCGCTTGCAGCGCCTGGGCGAGGTCGGCGCGGAGGTCGTCGGGATCCTCGACGCCGATCGACAGGCGGATGGTGGTCAGGCCGATGCCGGCGTCGGCCCGGCCCGCCTCGTCCAGGCGGGAGTGCGTGGTGGTCGCGGGGTGGACGACGAGGGAGCGCACGTCGCCGATGTTGGCGACCAGGGCGAACAGCTCGAGGGAATCGATGAACGTCTCGACGACGTCCGGATCGCCCGCCAGATCGAAGGAGAAGACGCTGCCCAGCCCTTCGGGCAGCAGGTTGCTCACGAGCTCGTGCTCGGGATGCCCGTCCAGACCGGGGTGGTGGACGCGGGCCACCTCGTGCCGCTCATCGAGGAAGCGAGCCAGCTCGAGGGCCGTCGCCGTCTGTCGGCGCACGCGCAGCTCGAGGGTCTCGATGCCGAGCAGGATCTGCGAGGCGTTGGTCGGCGAGAGCGTGGGCCCGAGGTCGTGGACGCTCTTGGCCCGGGCCAGGACCAGGAAGGGGGTGCGGCCTTCGCTGCCGTCGAAGGCGTCGGTGAACACGATGCCGTCGAACCGGGGATAGGGCTCGGTCAGGCGCGGCCACCTCGCGGGGCGGGCGGTGAAGTCGAAGGTGCCGCCGTCCACGATCACGCCCGCGATCGCCGTCCCGTGGCCACCGAGGTACTTGGTCGCGGAGTGCACCACGATGTCGGCGCCGTGCTCGAAGGGGCGCAGCAGCACCGGGGTGGCCATGGTGTTGTCCACGACGACGGGGATGTGCGCGGCGTGGGCGACGTCCGCGATCGCGCGGAGATCCGGCACGGTGAGCACCGGGTTGCCGATCGACTCGAGGAAGAAGCCACGAGTGGTGTCGCGGATCGCCCCGCGCCATGCCTCGGTGTCGAGGGGATCCACGAAGGTGACCTCGATGCCGAGATCGGCGAAGCTGTCGCCGAGCAGGTCCGAGGTGCCGCCGTAGAGCTTGTTCGAGGCCACGAAGTGGTGCGTGCCCGGCCCCGCGGCGGCGATGAGGGTCAGCAGGGAGACGGCGACGGCCGCCTGCCCGGAGCCGAGGGCCAGAGCACCGGCGCCGCCCTCGAGGTCGTTCACCCGGCGCTCGAGCACCGCATTGGTGGGGTTCCCGTTGCGGCTGTAGATGTTGCCGGGCCGGCTCAGGGCGAAGGTGTCGCGGGCGGTCGCGAAGTCCGCGAACTCGTAGGCCACCGACTGGTACACGGGAACGGCCACCGTGTTCTGCGGGACGCCGGGCGTGTACCCGGCGTGGACCTGACGCGTGGCCAGCGCCCTGGCGCGGCTCGTCGAGGCGGCTGGGGGCCGCGTCGTCCGGGCCTCCTGCTCCGGGGTCGGAGCGGTGCGGTGTGTCATCGCGGTGAGTTCCTCTCTGATCGCTGCCCGTCATCCTGCGTCACGGTGTCGCCTTCCCCGCACCCTCGTGAAACTTATTGACCCCATAAGTACAACCATGAACGAATCGCGGCGCGAAGACCCTCTCCCGTGCCACGGTGTGACCCGAGCGCTCCCTCGGGAGCCAGCCCGGGTCCCATGTCCCGGTCTCCGATCCAGTCGACCAGTCAGAGGCACAGATGGTTCTCCAGACCCCGCAGAGCCCTGCAGCGGGCCCGCAGCGAGGGCACGTGCTGCCGCGCCGGGCCCTGATGCTCGGCGGGCTGCTCGGCGCCGCCGCCCTCACGGCCGGCTGCGCCGCCGCGTCAGGTGCCCTCACCGCTCTCGGCGGGGACGGCGGGGACTCTGAGGGGCTGCCCCACTCCCTCACCTGGGGGTGGCGGCTGCCGACCACATGGGACTCCGCCCGCGGCATCGGCTACGACGTCCACGTCCTGTCCCTCGTCCACTTGGGTCTGACCCGCCTGGATCCCGACGGTGAGCTCGCCCCGGACCTCGCGCACTCGTGGACCTACAACGACGCAGGCGATGCCGTGACCTTCCACCTGCGGCCGGGCCTGACCTTCAGCGACGGCGCCGCCGTGGACGCCGCGGCGGTCAAGGCCGGGCTGGAGCGCAGCCGGGACCTGCCCGGGGCCACGAGCGCGCAGTCCCTTGCGGTCATCGTGGACATCACCGCCGACTCCGAGACGGACGTGACCCTGCACCTGGCCGGGGTGAACCACCAGGTCCCGCTGCTGCTGGCCGGTCTCATCGGCCATCTGGTCTCGCCCGACGCGATCGCCGCGGGCGTCGAGCTGAACGTGGCGCCGGTGGGGGCGGGTCCGTTCGTGCTCGACGAGTACATCCCCGGATCACACGCCCGCCTGGTCAGGAACCCGGCGCATTGGAATGCCGCGGAGATCCTCCTGGACGAGCTGCGGGTGGTGCCGCGCCCGGCGGAGGCGGTGACCTTTGCGGGCCTGAGCTCCGGCCAGTACGACATCGCCCATATCGACGACTCCCAGATCGCTCCGCTCGAGCAGGCCGGTTTCGAGATCACCACGGGCACGTGCTTCAACGTCCACACCATCGAGGTCAACAATCGCCATGCCCCCTTCGACGACCCGCTGGTGGTGGAGGCGTTCAACCGCGCGATCGACCGCGACGCGATCGTCGAGAGCGTCTTCTTCGGGCACGGCGAACCGGACTGGCAGCCCTTCACCCGTGACCTGCAGGGCTACGACCCTGCGCTGGACCGGCACTGGGACCACGACGTGGAACGGGCGCGCAGTCTGCTGGCCGAGGCCGGGCACACCGACCCGATCGCCGTGACCTTCCACGTCCTCAGCGACGGGGGCGATGACACCCAGTCAAGGATCGCCGAGGTGATCCAGGCCCAGACCGCCGCGGCGGGCTTCGACCTCACCCTGGAGATGGCGCCGCCGGGCTCCGGCCAGAAGGCGGCGCACTCCTACACCCTGTACATGTACTCCTTCTCCGGCCGGGAATCACCGGTCCAGGCGCTCGAGGTGCTCTATGACGAGGACGGGTGGATGAACATCTCCGAGCAGCATCCCAGCGGCTTCGACGAGGCCCTCGACCTGGCCCGCCGCACCCCGCTGGACTCCCCCGACTACACCCCGAACCTGCAGGCCGCGACCCAGCTCGCCGTGGTCGGTGCGACCCCGCACGCCTGGATCGCGAACTGGAACCGCGCCCATGCGATGAACGAGCGGGTCACCGGTTTCACGCACTGCCGGCACACGCAGCGCTTCGAGGGCGTGGGGGTGCGGTCATGAGGCGCATCGTGCCCCGCGCGCTCCTGCGCGCCGTCCCGGTGCTGCTGGTCACCGCCGCGATCACCTTCCTGCTCGGCGCGTTCGCGAAGCAGGAACCGGCCGAGCTGCTGCTGGGCGAATCGGCCACCGCCGAGGCGGTCGCCGCGCTCGACCACGAGCTGGGCCGGGACCGACCGCTCGTGGTGCAGTTCCTCACGTGGATCGGCGATGCGCTGCAGGGAGACCTCGGCGCGAGCTGGTTCACCGGCATCGCGGTGACGGACACGATCACCCAGCGCCTGCCGGTGAGCCTGTCGATCGCCGGCCTGGCGCTGCTGCTCGCGGTCGCGCTCGGAGCAGGTGCGGGGATCCTCGCCGCCCTGCACCGTGGCAGCTGGATCGACACCGCGGTCACCCTCGCCGCGTCGACGCTGGCGACCCTGCCGCCGTTCGTGGTCTCGATCATGCTGATCCTGGTGTTCGGCGTGGCCGTGCCGGTCCTGCCCACCGGCGGTTTCGTCCCCTTCACCCAGGATCCGGCGGGCTGGCTGGCCTGCATCATCCTGCCGGCGATCGCCCTCTCGCTCGAGGCCGCAGCGGATATCGCCCGTCAGCTGCGCACCGCCCTGGTGTCGACCTACGAGGAGAACTTCGTGATCGGCGCCCGGCTGCGCGGCCACTCCGAGGCACGGATCCTGCTGCGCCATGCACTGCCCCATGCCGCCGGCCCGGCGCTGTCGGTGGTCGGCCTCCAGGTGCCGCGGCTGATCGGTGGGGCGATCATCGCCGAGCAGATCTTCTCCCTGCCGGGCCTGGGCCTGATGGCCTTCGAGGGAGCGACCCAGGGTGACATGCCGGTGGTGCTCGGCGCGGTGATGGTGACCGTCCTGGCGGTGCTGCTGAGCACCTTCGTGATCGACCTCCTCCTGACCGCGCTGAACCCCGAGGAGCGCACTGCCGCCCGCACCGAGAGGACCTTCGCATGACCACCTTCCGTGCTCTGCTGGCCCGGCCGACGGCCCTCGCGGCCCTGCTCGTCCTCGGCGTCGTGGCAGTCCTGACCGTGTGCGGCGCGTTCATCGCCCCGCATGACCCGCTCGCGCAGAACACCTCGGACGTGCTGGCCGCGCCGTCGGCGGCGCATTGGCTGGGCACCGACTACCTCGGCCGCGACATCCTCTCGCGGCTGCTGGCCGGTTCCCGGCTGTCCGTGCTGGCCGCCCTCGAGGCGGTGCTGATCGCCCTCGTGCTCGGCACCGGCGCGGCCCTGGTGGCGGTCTTCGCGGTGCGGCCGGTGCGCTGGCTGATCGAGCGGATCTTCGACTCGTTCATGGCGCTCCCCTTCATCACCTTCGCCGTGGCGATCGGTGCGCTGCTGGGCAACAGCATCCATGCCGCGATGATCGCCGTGGGGATCCTGGCCGCGCCCACCTACTTCCGAGTGGTGCGGGCCGCGGTGCTCGAGACCGTCCACACCCAGTTCGTGGAGGCGGCGCGGCTGTTCGGGGTCCCGGTCCCGCGGATCGTCGTCACCCACGTGCTGCCGCGGATCGTGCCGGTGCTGCTGGTGACCTCGGCGAGCGCGCTCGCGGCGAGCCTGCTGGTGGTGGCGAGCCTGACCTTCCTCGGGGTGGGGGTCCAGCCGCCCACCCCCACCTGGGGCGGCATGCTCGCCGCCGATCTGTCCTATCTCGCCGCGCGGCCCGCCAATCCGGTGGGCCCGGCGCTGGCGATCATGGTCACGGTGGCGGCGCTGGGCGTCCTGGCCGACAGGCTCCGCGATGTGCGCACCGGGGCCGGGACCCGCACCGCCGGGACGGCGCAGGAACCCGGCGCCGAGCTCTCCGAACGCGCCAGCACTACCGACGACGCCGACGGCGCGCGCACCACCGAGACGACCACGACCCCACCGCTGCAGCAACCCCGATCGGGCGGCGCGGAGGTCGAGACCGACCGGGCACTGGTCGAGATCGAGGATCTGCACGTCCATGCCGAGTCCTCCGATGCGCACCTGGTGCGCGGCGTGAGCCTGCGCGTCCCCCGCGGCTCGAGCGTCGGGATCCTGGGCGAATCCGGGTCCGGGAAGACGATGACGGTCAAGTCGCTGCTCGGCGTCCTGCCCGACGGCGTCTCCGTCACCGGAGGGAGCATCGCCTTCGACGGCCACGACCTCACCGCGGGTGAGGCCTCGTGGAAGGACCTGCACGGGCGCCGCATCGGCACCGTCTTCCAGGATCCGGCCACCTGGTTCACCCCACACCTGAGCGTCGGCGCCCAGGTCGACGAGGTGCTGCGCCACACGCTCGGCCTGAGCCGGAGCGAGGCGGCCGCCACCCGCGCCGAGCTGCTGGAACATGTGGGCCTGCGCGAGGTGTCCAGGGTGGCCGGCCAGTACCCGCATGAGCTCTCGGGCGGGATGCTGCAGCGGATCCTGCTGGCGATCGCGGTGAGCGGCGAACCGGATCTGCTCGTGGCCGATGAGGCGACCACCGCACTGGACGTGACGGTGCAGGCGGAAGTCCTCGCCCTGGTGCGCAGGCTGCGCCGCGAGCATGCGCTCACGGTGCTGATGATCTCCCACGATCTGGCGGTGCTGGCCCACAGCTGCGACTACCTCTACGTGTTCCGCCACGGCGTGGTGGTCGAGGAGGGGCCGACGGACGCCGTCCTGCGCGCCCCGCAGCACCCCTACACCCGCACTCTCGTCGCCGACCACACCGTGTTCGGGATCGAGGCCGTCCGCGCCGCCGGAGCGGCGTCGGGCGAGCCGACCCGACAGAAGGAGGCACCACCGCTATGACCACCACCGCGATCACCGACATCGACCTCGCCCGGGCTCCCGAGCACCCAGCGGCCCTCGAGGCCCCACCGCACCTGGCCCTGGCCGTGCACGATCTCACCCTCCGCTACGGCGACCGGGAGGTGCTCCATGGCATCAGCCTGGAGGTCGCGCCCGGCGAGGTGGTGGGCCTGATCGGCGGATCCGGCTCGGGGAAGACCTCCCTCGCACGCAGCGTGCTGGGGCTGGTGCCCACCACCCGGGGCACGGTCGCCGTCGACGGCCACGCGGTCAGCGGCTACACCCGCGCACGCTGGCGTGCGTTCCGCCGGGCCGGGCACGCCCAGTACGTGTTCCAGGATCCGCTGCGCAGCCTCGACGGGCGTTTCACCGCCCGGGACTCGGTGCTCGAAGGGGCCCGCCAGACGTTCCCAGCCGCCCAGGCCACGCAGCATGCCGAGGACGCCCTGCGCACCGTCGGCCTGGACCGCTCGCTGTGGGACTCCCGGCCCGCCCAGCTCTCGGGCGGTCAGCGGCAACGGGTCGCGATCGCGCGGGCCCTGGCCGTGGACCCGGTGCTGCTGGTGTGCGATGAGCCGGTCAGCGCACTGGATGCCTCCAGCCGCATCGAAGTGGTCCGCACGATCGAGGCCGCGGCCCGGGCCGGCACCGGCATCCTGCTCATCTCGCACGATCTGTCCTCGCTCGGCGCGATCGCCGATCGGGTCCTGGTCCTCCATGACGGCGGGATCGTGGAGAGCGGGACCGCCGCCGAGGTGCTGGGCGCTCCCCGGCACCCCTACACGCGCCGCCTCATCGACGCGATCCCCACCCTCGAGGGCGCTCGCGCACCGCGTTCGCCCCGCCCCACCTCTCACTGAAGGAGTCAGCAATGGCAGAGATCCTCGGCATGCTCTCGTCCCAGCGCGGATCCGAGACCGATCCGGTCACCGGCCCCGCCGTCGACCCCGGGTGGATCCGCGAATTCGCCCGCGCCCATGAGGAGGCCGGCTTCGACCGGGTGCTCATCGGGTACTCCTCCGCCTCGCCGGATGGGTTCGCACTCGCCTCCGCCGTGCTGCAGGCGACCGAGCACCTGGGCGTGCTCATCGCCCACCGGCCGGGCTTCGTCGCGCCGACGGTGGTGGCGCGCAAGCTCGCGACTCTCGACCAGCTCTCCGGCGGCGGGCGGGTGGGGATCCACCACATCTCCGGAGGGTCCGACGCCGATCAGGCGCGCGACGGGGACTTCTCCACCAAGCCCGAGCGCTACCGCCGCACCGCCGAGTTCATGGACCTGCTGCGCCAGGCGCTGGCCTCCCACGAGCCGCTGGACTACTCCGGGGACCACTACCGGGTCCAGGACGCGCAGAGCGCCGTGCACCCGGTGCGCCCCGGCGGGATCCCCCTGTGGTTCGGTGGGCTCTCCGAGGACGCGGTGCAGGTGGGCGGCGAGCACGCCGACGTCTACGCGCTGTTCGGCGAGACGAAGGCGGAGGTGGCCGGTCGCACCGCAGAGATCCGCCGGGTGGCCGCGGCCGCCGGCAACGAGGCGCTGAGGTTCTCGCTGTCGACCCGGCCGGTGGTCGCCGAGACCGAGGAGGCCGCGTGGGAGAAGGCCGATGCGTACCTCGAGCAGGCACGGGCCCTCAAGGAGGCCGGCGCGGAGGGCAACCCGCTGCGCCTGCGCCGCCATGCCCCGAGCGAGCCCACCGCCGTCTCCGCCGACCGCCTCCAGCGCCTCGCGCAGGAGCGGGACGTCCACGACGAGCGGCTGTGGTTCGGGATCACCAAGCTGATGGGCCCGCAGGGCAACTCCAGCGGGCACGTGGGCACCGGCCAGCAGGTCGCCGACGCGCTGCTGGAGTACTGGGACCTGGGGGTGGAGAACTTCCTCATCCGCGGCTTCGACCAGCTCGGCGACGTGCAGGACTGGGGTGAGCTGCTGATCCCGAAGCTCCGGGCCGGGATCGCGGAGAAGCAGGCGGCGCAGAGGGAGGTGCTGGCGGGGGTGTGAGGCCGTGGGGGGGGCGACCGATGGGCGCAACCGGCCTGCCAAGGCCTGCGTCAGCTGTTGGAGCGACAGATCAAGTGCGAGACACCGACCATCGCGCCCAGTTGCCACCATGGGGCAGCTCCGCCAACCGGCACGCCACTGCCTTGCAGAGGCGCGGGGCGCCGGCGAACGAGGAGCTGTTCGTGGTGGAATGACCGGACAAGGGCGGAGTCATCGCGCCGGACCTGCCACGGAGTCTGCGCACCAGGTGGTCGCCCGGACGTCACTGCCGCTCACGGCCCCAGCGGTATCCCCAACCCTGTCCAGAGCAGGAAGAAGAGCATCCACACCACGCCCACGCCGAGGGCCATCGGGATGGTCATCGAGGCCAACGTCCCGATGC
>NZ_JBQSWK010000032.1:0-43341 GCF_052377065.1 Brachybacterium sp. AOP42-C2-15 | reverse complement strand
CTGAAACCTTTCTCAACCAGGCAGCACATTCCAGCGATCGCTGGTCTTACCTCAAGGAGATACCCATGACCCGTACCACCCGACGCCTCTTCCTCGGCGGCACCGCCGCCGTCGGCGCCACCGTTCTCGCCGCCTGCAGCGGAGGCGAGGGCGGGGGCGGGGACATCCCGGAGGAGATCCCCGCCGACGAATCCGCGAAGATCGCCTACAGCATCTGGGATCAGGCGCAGAAGCCGGCCATGGAGAAGATCGTGGCCGCGTTCAACGAGGAGTACCCCAATATCGAGGTCGCCATCAGCGTGACCCCCTTCGCGCAGTACTTCGAGAAGCTGCAGACCCAGGCCACCGGTGGAGACCTGCCCGACGTCTTCTGGATGAATGGACCGAACTTCCAGCTCTACGCCGCGGAGGGCAAGCTTCAGGACCTCGCTGGCGTTCCGGGTCTTGATACCTCGAAGTACCCCCAGGCGATGAACGATCTGTACACCCTCGAAGACGTCCAGTTCGCAGCTCCGAAGGACTTCGACACCATTGCCCTGTGGTGGAACGAAGAGCTGTTCGAGCGGGCCGGGGTCGCGACGCCGGAGGAGAACTGGACCTGGGACGACTATGCAGAGGCTGCTCGGGGTATCACCGACGCCCTCGGCTCCGAGGGGATCTGGGGCGGCTGCAACGGCGTCGAGAACCAGGCCTACCTCTACGCCCTGACCTTCCAGGCCGGTGGCGAGATCATCTCCGAGGACCGCACCACCTCCGGATACGACTCGCCCAGCGCCATCGAGGCCTTCACCTTCGCCCGCTCTCTGGTCGAGGACGGGGCTCACCCCTCGATCGCCTATCTCACCGACAACAAGCCCTCCGACGTCTTCAATGGGGGGAAGTCGGCGATGTACTGGTCCGGCAACTGGTCCGCCGCGGTCTTCAAGGATTCTCCGGTGAAGGAGTCGATCCGCACCGCCCCGCTCCCGCAGGGCTCCGAACTCGCCAACGTCATCCACGGGATCGGCAACGCGATGGCTGCCGACGGCAAGAACAAGGCGGCGGCTGCGGCCTTCCTGGCCTTCATCTCCGGCGAACAGGCGAACGTGATCCAGGCCGAGGAAGGCGCGGCGAACCCGGCGTACGAGGGCACGGCTGATGCCTACGTCGAGTCGGTTCCCGAGTTCAACCTCCAGATGTTCATCGACAATGCCGCCGACGCCCACCCCTACCCGATCTCGAAGAACACCAACGCCTGGCTGAGTCTCGAGAGTGACTACTACCCGCGCATCATGAGCGGGGAGCTGGACGTGGAGGCCGGGCTCAGGGAGCTTGCGGGGAAGATGAACGAGGCGCTGGCCGATGAGGAGTGAGCGCACCGGTGCCCTGAGACGGGACGACGCCTGGGCCTGGGTATTCATCGGGCCGCTGATGGCGGGTGTCGCTGTCTTCTACTTCTGGCCCCTCCTCAGCACGTTCTACAACTCCTTCACGGAGTTCGGCTCCTTCGGCGGCACTGAGTGGATCGGACTGGAGAACTACCGGAACCTGGTGACGGACGACGAGGTCCCCCGGGCGGTCCTGAACACGCTGATCTATACCGCAGTCGTGATGCTCGGGATCCCGCTCTCGGTGTATCTGGCGTCGTTGCTGAACCGGCCCGGCCTGCGCTTCGCCTGGTTCTACCGGGTCATGTTCTTCATGCCGATCGTGGCGATGCCAGCGGCGATCGCCATGGTCTGGCGCATGATCTACAACAGCGACTTCGGGATGCTGAACTACCTCCTGTCGCTGATCGGGATCGAGGGCCCGTACTGGATTGCGAGCCCCGGCTGGGCGCTGGCCGCCGTCAGCATCGTCGGCCTCTGGGCGTCGCTCGGCTTCTCGATCATCATCCTCTCCGGGGGTCTGCGCGGGATACCGCCGGAGCTGTACGAGGCCGCCTCACTGGACGGCGCAGCCCCCATGCGGCAGTTCTTCTCGCTCACGGTGCCGCTGCTCACGCCCAGCATCTTCTTCCTCACCATCATCACGGCGATCAACGGCTTCCAGCTCTTCGATCTGCTGTACGCGCTGATGGGCCCGACGAATCCGGCGATGTCGCGCACCCAGTCGCTCGTCTTCCTCTTCTATGAACAGGCGTTCGGTCAGAACGACAAGGGGTACGCCTCAGCGATCGCCATGCTCATCCTGGCCATCATCGGTCTGATCACGGTGGTCCAGTTCCAGTTCCAGAAGAAGTGGGTGAACTATGACTGACACCGCCGTCACGTCCCCGAGCACCGGGCAGGTGCAGGCCCGCGGCATGCAGAGCGGGGAGCGAGGTCGCAGGTCCCGCGGCCCGCGCAACATCGACGCCTATCTGGTGCTCACATTCGGCGGGTTGATCATGATCTTCCCGTTCGTGTGGCAGCTGATCATGTCGCTGTCCACGCAGGCGGAGGTGACGAGTGTGCCTCCCACCCTGCTCCCGGACGTCGTGCAGTGGCGCAACTACGTCGACGTCTTCGACCTGCTGCCGTTCGCGAGTCAGTTCTCGGTGTCGGCATCGGTCACCGTGATGCGGGTGGTCGTGCAGATGATCCTGTGCGCGATGGCTGGGTACGCCTTCGCCCGCATGCAGTTCCGAGGTCGCGGGATCATCTTCGCGCTGCTCCTGTCCATCCTGATGGTGCCGAGCCAGATCTACCTGATCCCGCAGTACTCGATCATTCAGAACATGGACCTGCTGAACACTGTGCTGGGCATCGCGATGCCAGGGCTGTTCAGCGCGTTCGGAACCTTCCTGCTGCGACAGCACTTCATCTCGATGCCCGGCTCGCTCGAGGAGGCGGCGAGGCTCGACGGTGCCAATCAGTGGCAGATCTTCTGGAAGGTGATGCTCCCGCTGTCAGGGCCTGCACTCGCCTCGGTCGCCATTCTCACCACGATCGCTTCGTGGAATGATCTGCTGTGGCCGCTCGTGGTGAGCACCTACGAGGAGCAGATGCCGCTCGCGGTGGGTCTGGCTACGCTGCAGGGACAGCACATGACGAACTACCCCGTGATGATGGCTGCGAGCCTGCTGGCGATGACGCCGATCCTCATCCTCTTCCTCCTCCTCCAGCGCCGTGTGGTCGAAGGACTCGCCCACTCGGGAATGAAAGGTTGACCATGATGACCTCTGCTCACGCCGACCCCTTGCGCGTCGGCGTCGTCGGCACCGGCGGGATCTCCCGCGCCCACCGGCCCGGCTGGACCCAGCTCGGCGTCGACCTGCACTGCTACAGCCTCGCTGGCGCCGAGGAGTTCGCGGCCGAGTCCGGTGCGACCGTGCACGGCACCCTCGAGGAGCTGCTGGCCGCGGTGGACGTCGTGGACGTCTGCACCCCCACCCCGGAGCATCCGGCGATCGTGCGCGCGGCGCTGGACGCCGGCATGGACGTGATCTGCGAGAAGCCGCTCGCCCTGGATCCCGCGGAGGCGCTCGACCTGGTCGAGCATGCCGAGAAGGCGGGGCGCCGGCTGTTCCCGGCGCACGTGGTGCGGTACTTCCCGCAGTACGCCGCGGCGAAGCGCGCGATCGACACGGGCGCCGTGGGGAACCTCGCCGTGCTGCGCTTCGAGCGCACCGGCTCCCTGCCCAGCCGTGAGTGGTACGCGGACGAGGAGCTGTCCGGCGGCATCGTGATGGACCAGATGATCCACGACATCGACCAGGCGCTCTGGATGGCCGGCCCCGTCGACCGGGTCTACGCCCAGCAGGCGATCGCCACCTCCGACGCCGCGGTGCGCACCGCGCACGTGGTCCTCACCCACCGCTCGGGCGTGCTCAGCCACTGCCGCGGCTTCTGGGGCCCGGCCGGCACCGCCTTCCGCTACACCTTCGATCTCGCCGGGGACGCAGGTCGGCTGCAGTACGACAGCGCCGGCGACTCCGGGATCGTCTTCGACGCCGTCGCCTCCGCCCGGCAGTCCAGCGGCGATGGCTTCCTCCCCGACGTTTCGGTCCTGGCCGACCCCTACGCGGCCGAGATCGTCGAGTTCATGACGGCGCTGACCACCGGCGCCCCCACCCGCGTGGATGCGGCCGACGGCGCCCTCGCCGTGGAGGTCTCCCGCGCCGCCCTCGAGTCCCTGCGCACCGGACGGAGCATCACATGCTGACCGCACGCCCCACCTACCCTGCTGGCCCGCTGAAGATCGCGCTGATGAGCTGCGCGCACACCCACGCCATGAGCTACGCGGCGCAGCTCGGGGCCCGGGCGGAGGTGGACCTGGTGGTCGCCGATCCCGACGGCTACGGCGATGTGCGCGGGGTGCGCGTGGTCGCCTCCTACGAGGATGCCTGGGCCGCCTGGCCCGAGGGCCCCGACGCCATCGTGGTGACCAGCGCGAACGCCCACCACAAGGACCTGGTGCTCGAGGCCGCGCGCCGCGGCGTGCACGTGCTGTGCGAGAAGCCGCTGGCCACGAACGTTTCCGACGCCGAGGCGATGGTCGCGGCATGCCGAGAGGCCGGGGTGGTGCTGATGACCGCCTTCCCCGTGCACTTCGCCCCCGCGATCCAGGCGCTGCGCACCGCGGTGGCCGACGGCACCCTCGGCGAGGTCATCGGACTCACCGGCACCAACAACGGCAAGCTGCCCTCGGCCCGCGATTGGTTCACCGATGTGGAGCTCGCCGGCGGCGGCGCGATGGTGGACCACACGGTGCACCTGGCCGAGATCCTCGACTCGGTCTTCGGCCCTCCCGCGACCGTCCACGCGGTCACCAACCGCATCCTGTACGCCGAGCGGGCGGGGGAGGGCGCCGAGACCGGCGGCCTGGTCACCCTCACCTATGACTCGGGTGTGGTCGCGACCATCGACTGCTCCTGGTCCCAGCCGGCCGACGCCCCCACCTGGGGCGGCCTGCGCCTGCAGGCCCTCGGCACCGGCGGGCAGCTCCAGATCGACGCCTTCGCCCAGCACGTGGGCGGGCCCGGCCAGTGGCTCCCCTACGGGACGAACACCGACGCCCTCCTGCTCGACGCCTTCCTGGGTGCGGTGCGTGAGGGCCGGACGGCGGATCCCACCGGTGAGGTGGGGCTGCGCACCGTCGCGGTCGTCGCCGCCGCCCAGGAGTCCGTGCGCACCGGCCAGCCGGTGGCGCTCGCCGCGACGACCTGAGATGACAGCACCCGGCACGGTGCTCGATGATCGCGAGCTGCGCTGCGTCCTGGCGGTGGCACGCTCGGGTTCGCTGCGCGGTGCCGCTCGCCAGCTGGGCCTCGCGCCGTCGGCCGTGCAGCGCACGATCGCGGCGGTCGAACGCCGCCTGGACGGGGTGCTCTTCGAGCGCGACGTCGCCGGGGCACGGATCACCGCGCTGGGCCAGGTCGTGGTGCGCCATGCCCAGGAGCGCCAGGACCTCGAGACCGGGTTCGCTGAGGAGATGGCCCGCGCCCGGACCGCCGAGGTTGGGGAGGTGACCCTGGCGGTCGGGCTCGGATTCCTCGAGGACATCGGGTCCCAGGTGCTCGGCCCCTTCCATGCCGCACATCCCGAGGTCACGCTGCGCGTCCGGACCGGGGGCACGGATTCGATGGTCGAGGCGCTCACGGCGGACGTCGCCGACATCGCGATCGCCCTGCACCCCGCGCCGTCGGCCGAGGTGGCCACCGTGCGCATCCTGCCGCAGCCGCTCGGTCTGGCCTGCGCCGCCGACCACCCGCTCGCCCGGCGGGGCGAAGGAAGCGGGCCGCTCCGCCCTGCGGAGCTCGCGGGAGAGAGGTTCGCGGTGATGCTGCCTGGCTTCGGCCTGCGCGCCCTGCACGACGAGTTCACCAGGGTCCACGGGGTCCACGGCGACGTCGTGCTGGAGACCGACTCCCAGGCGGTGCTGATCGGCGCGGTCGCTCAGGGGCAGGCGGTGTCGCTGCTTCCACCGGTGTTCCTCACCCCCGCCCCGCCTGGCAGCGACGTGGTGCTGCTCGACGTCGCCGATGAGCATGTCCGGGCCGTGCGCGCGGAGCTGATGGTGCGCCGCGGCCGCCGATTGCCGGCTGCGGCCCGCGCCCTGCTGGACACCTGCGCGCACTGGATGGACTCGCAGGCCGCACGCTGAGCGCGAGGCCGGCGCGGAACGATGGCCGGATCCAGCTGCTCCTGCCGTGCTGAGCCCGCGATCCCGCACCCGGGTGTTCTCTCGTGGGCAACGCCCTGTCCTGTCTGAAGGGGCTATGCGGGACATCATCCGGGGCCCTAGTCTCCGAAGGATCCCCGCCGGGACGTTCTCCTCACTGCCGAGGCGCAGCCCCGGCCCTTCCCCCGAGGAGGTCCCATGGAGACCGCACGTGGTCTGTTCCAGCTGTGGCCCTTGCATCTCGCCGTCCTGGTCATCGGCGTGATCAGCCAGCTGATCGGGATCCGCAGCATTCCGATCGGTATCGGCACCATCCTGCTGCTGCCGATGCTCTTCGCCTTCGCGCTCGCGCTGCTGCTGAACCCGAACATCATCGGCGCGGTCAAGAAGATCATGCCGGTGCGCCGAGCCGCTGCCGCGAGCCCGCTGATCGTCATCGCGATCATGCCGTTCATCGCGCGCTTCGGCGCCGATATCGGCCCCGGCATCGAGCTCGTGATCCGCTCCGGCCCCGCCTTGCTGCTGCAGGAGATCGGCAACCTCGGCACCATCGTGCTGGCCTTCCCGGTCGCGGTGTGGATCCTGAAGATGGGCCGTGAGTCGATCGGTGCGGTCCACTCCATCGTCCGTGAACCGAACATCGCGATCATCGCGGACCGCTACGGACTGCGCAGCCCCGAGGGCACCGGCGTGCTCGGCGTGTACGTGATGGGCACCCTGTTCGGCACCTTCATCTTCGCGATCATCGCCTCGGTGCTCTCGACCGCGAACGTGTTCAGCATCGAAGCCCTCGCGATGGCCTGCGGCGTCGGCTCCGGATCGATGATGGCCGCCTGCGCCGGAGCGCTCGCCGCTGCGAACCCCGGATCCGCAGAGTCCATCACCGCGCTGGCCGGTTCCTCCAACCTGCTCACCTACGCCACCGGCATGTACGTCTCCCTGTTCGTGGCGCTGCCGATGGTGGAGTGGATGTACCGCAGGTCGCGCCCCGACGACCCCGCCAACACCCGCCGCCCCGCCGTCACCTCGAAGGGAGAGGCAGCCTGATGACCACCTCCGACGCCGCCGGCCAGAACCCCAGCGACCACCACCCCATCGGCCAGAACCCCGCCGATGACCTCACCGACCTCGACTTCGCCGAGACCGACGAGCGCAAGGTCGCACTCGTCCCCACCCTGCGCGACCTCGCCGTGATCTCCCTGATCTCGGTGCCGATCCAGCTGATCGCCACCGAGCTGACCGTGCTCGACATCGTGATCGGCCTGGTGGTCCTCTACGGCATGTGCGTGCTGGGGCTGCTGCTGACCAAGTACGTGCCCCTGCGACTGCCCTCGGTCGCCTGGATCTCCCTGGTCGCCGTGGTGCTCACCCTGCCGATGCTGCCCTGGGCAGGCGTGATCTTCCCACTGGTCGAGGGGATCAACTTCCTCGCCCTCGCGGTGCCGCCGCTCGCCTACGCGGGCTTCGCGATCAGCAAGCTCGAGATCGATGTCCTGAAGCGCTCCGGCTGGAAGATCCTGCTGGTCGCGATCATGGTCTTCCTCGGCACCTATGTCGGCTCCGCCGCGATCGCCGAGATCACCCTGCAGATCACGGGAGGCGTGTGATGACGCCGGCCGTGAACACCGAGCGCGTCTCGAGCTTCACCCTCCCGGACCGGATCGTGGTGGGGCTGGGGCATATGGGCGCCGGCATGGCCACGAGCCTGGTGCGCGCCGGTCACCGGGTGCTGGGGGTGGACCCCGGACCGGTGCCCACCCCCGCGGGGGTCGAACGCACCACGCTGCCCGAGGCGCTCACCGAGGCACAGGCACCGGTGCTGGTGCTCTCCCTGCCGGGCACCGAACAGGTCGATCAGCTGCTGCCCGACCTCGAGCATGCCCCGTCCCCCGTGCTCGTCATCGACGCCAGCACCTGCCCGCCAGCCGATGCCCGCCGCCGCGCCGCATGGCTCGCGGGGCACGGGCACGTGCTGGTCGACGCACCCGTCTCGGGTGGCCCCTCCGGTGCGGCCGACGGAGCGCTGACCGTGTTCCTCGGCTGCTCCGAGGAGCACCTCGAGAGGGTGCTGGACGCTCTCGATCCGCTGGCCACCCACGTCAACCATGTCGGTGAAGTGGGCGCGGGAAACACCGCGAAGCTGATGAACAATCTGCTGTGCGGCGTCCACCTCTCCGCCGCCCAGGCCCTGCACGGTGCTGCCGAGGCCTCCGGTGTGGAGGTCGAACGGCTGCTGGCAGCGGTCAACACCGCCTCGGGCCGCAGCGCGGTGACCGAGATGAACCTGCCTCGCTGGGTACTCTCCGGCAGCTTCGACTCCGGCTTCCCCGTCGGCCTGATGGCCCGCGACGTGGGACTGGCCGCAGACATGGCCGAAGAGCTCGGGGTCTCCTCCCCGCTGGTCGGGGCCGCACGAGAGATGTGGGACCGGCTGCTCGAGCAGGTCGGTCCGAGAGAGGACTTCAACAAGATGGTGACCACCCGATGACCCCCGCGCCCGCCTCTGCTTCTGCCGCAGCCACCCCTGCGCCGCCCGAGCTCGACATCTGGCAGCACCTGATGGGCACCACCGAGATCGGCAGCCACGTCGCCGGGCAGGTGCTCCCCGGGACGGGGGAGGAGGTGGAACTCGTGGATCCTGCCGCGGAGACGGTGCTGGCCGGCTACCGCGACGGCGCCGAGGCCGCGGTCGATGCCGCGGTCGACGCGGCCACCTCCGCTCAGCGGATCTGGTGGGGGCTGACCGCCTCCGAGCGGGGCCGCATCCTGTGGGGGATCGGAGCGCAGGTGCGCGAGCACCTCGAGCAGATCGCCCGCCTCGAGGCCCGCAGCGCCGGCAAGCCGCTGAAGGACGCGACCGGGGAGACCACCAAGGTCGCCGAGATGTTCGAGTACTACGCGGGCTGGGCCGACAAGCAGCACGGCGAGGTGATCCCGGTTCCCACCAGCCATCTCACCTACACGGTGCGCGAGCCGTACGGGGTGGTCGCCCAGATGACCCCGTGGAATGCGCCGGTGTTCACCGCGGGCTGGCAGCTCGCCCCTGCGCTTGCCGCCGGGAACGGCGTGGTGCTCAAGCCCTCAGAGCTCAGCCCGCTGACCTCACTCCTGCTCGCGCGGCTCGTCGAGCGCGCGGGCGCGCCCGTCGGGCTGGTGAACGTGATCGCGGGGCTGGGACCGACGGCAGGCAATCGCCTGGTCACCCACCCGGGCATCGCCAAGGTGGTGTTCGTGGGCTCCCCGGCCACCGGCCGACGGATCGCGGCCGCCGCAGCCGAGCAGCTGACCCCCTGCGTGCTCGAGCTCGGCGGCAAGAGCGCGAACATCATCTTCGACGACGCGAACCTCGACCGCGCCGTCGGCGGAGCGGCAGCCGCGATCTTCTCCGGCTCCGGGCAGAGCTGCGTGGCGGGCTCGCGCCTGCTCGTCCAGCGGTCCGTGCACGACCAGGTCGTTGAACGGCTCGGCACACTCGGGGCCGCGATCCGTCAAGGGGACCCGATGGATCCAGCCACCCAGGTCGGCCCGGTGCAGAACCGAGCCCAGCTCGAGCGGATCACCGCGATGGTGCAGGACGCGCGCGCCGGAGCCGAGGTCGTCACCGGTGGCGCACGCCTGGACCGTCCGGGCTTCTTCTACCCGCCCACCCTGCTGGCCGGAGTGGCCAACACCGACGACATCGCCCAGCGCGAGGTGTTCGGTCCGGTCGTCGCCGCGATCCCCTTCGACGACGAGGAGGAGGCGATCGCACTCGCCAACGCCACCGACTTCGGCCTCGCCGGCGCCGTGTGGACCGGGGCCGTGGACCGCGGGCATCGCGTCGCCGCCGCGCTGCGGGCCGGGACCGTGTGGGTCAACAGCTACAAGACCATCAATGTCATGGCGCCCTTCGGCGGGTTCGGGCACTCCGGCTTCGGCCGCTCGAGCGGCTACGACGGCCTGCTGGAGTACTCCGAGCCGAAGGCGGTCTGGGTCGAGACCGATGCCGAGGCCCCGCTGGCGTTCGGGTACTGAGCCCGCCGTCGACTGCCGGGCCCGCCGTCGGCTGCCAAGGCCCTCTGCGGCGTCGATCCCGCGCCGGCTCACCGCGCGATGTCGCGCTCGAGGACCGGAGCGAGGCGGAAGGGGATCAGCTCGCCCATCGCGAGCGAGGTATCGGTGCGGATCACGCCCTCGCAGCCCAGGATCAGCTTGTTCACGCGGTAGAGGTCGTCGGTGTCGCGGCACACGCAGCGCACCAGGATGTCGTGCAGGCCGCTGAGCCCGTGCACCTGCACCACCTCGGGGATCTCGCGCAGCTGCGCGATGACCTGCTCGAGGCGCGGTTGATCCACCTGCGTCTCCATGAACGCGGTCAGCGGATAGCCGAGCGACGCGGCATGCAGCCGCCGGTCGTATCCCTGGAGCACCTGACCCGCCTCGAGCGCCGCGAGCCGTGACTGGACGGTGTTGCGGGAGAGCCCCAGCCGCTCCGCGAGGGAGACGATCGTCGAGCGGGGGTTCTCCGTCATGGCCAGCAGGAGCCGTCGGTCGGTGTCATCCACGATGCGCATAGTGCGCGATTCTACGCTCCCGTAGCCTCGAGTGGTGAGCATACTGCTGAACTTCTCTGGTTCTCATTGTACGTCCTGCGCTCTCGGCGTAGCGTGCTCGGTGACGATGACGTCACGCGCACCCACCCGGTGCGGACGTCCCATGCGCCCACCCGGCGCGGCGGATTCTGGAGGTCCGAATGTTGACGACCACGTCAGCTCCCGACCACGACCTGGTCGCTGGACTCGTACAGCCCCTGTACGTCCTCGCGGAGGACGGCACCCGACACCCCGACCCCATCCTCGATCCCTTCCTGCGCGATGTGGACGAGGAACTGCTGACCGGCCTCTACCTGGACATGGCCGTGATCCGCGCGCTCGACGACGAGGCCGTGGCCCTGCAGCGCCAGGGCGAGCTGGGGCTCTGGCCCCCGCTGAGAGGCCAGGAGGCCGCCCAGATCGGCCTGGCCCGCGCCCTGCCGAGCACGGACTTCTTCTTCACCTCGTACCGCGAGAACGGCCTGGCCTGGTGCCGCGGCGTCAGCGCGGGGGAGATGCTCTCGGTCTGGCGCGGGACGACTCTGTCCGGCTGGGATCCCTTCGCCCACCACATGGCCACCCCGCAGGTGATCATCGGGGCGCAGGCCCATCACGCCGTCGGCTATGCGATGGCCACGAAGGCGCAGGGCAAGGATGACCTCGCCGTCGCCTGCTTCGGTGACGGCGCCATGAGCCAGGGCGATCTCAACGAGGCGATGGTCTTCGCCGCCTCCTTCCGCGCACCGGTGCTCTTCTTCTGCCAGAACAACCAGTACGCGATCTCCGAGCCGGTCGCCCTCCAGGCCACGGTCCCGATCGCGCTGCGCCCCACCGGCTTCGGGATCCCCTCCCTGCGGGTCGACGGCAATGACGTGCTCGCGATGCGGGCGGCGAGCCTGCACGCGGCCCGGCACATCCGCTCCGGCAAGGGGCCGATGTTCATCGAGGCGGTCACCTACCGCCTCGGCCCGCACACCACGAGCGACGATCCCACCCGCTACCGCGACGAGGCGGAGCTGGAGGCCTGGCGACGCCGCTGCCCGCTGGGTCGCCTGGAGCGTCATCTCGAACAGCTCGACAGCGACGTGGAGCAGCTCCGCGCCGAGGGGAGGAGCCGCAGCCTCGAGGCCACCACCGCGCTGCGGGAGGCAGTGACCACGCTGCCCGATCCCGCCCCGGAGAGCCTCTTCGAGCACGTGCTGGCCACCGAGCATCCGGGCCTTCTCCGCCAGCGGGAGCAGTTCCGGGCCTTCACCGCCTCCCTCGCTCCCGAGGCGCCGGAAGCACGGCCGACGGAGGGATCTCCGGCATGACCACCACCACGAGCACGAGCACGAACACGACGACCACCACCATGACCATGGCCGCAGCGCTGAACGCTGCCCTGCGTGACGCCCTCGCGGCGGATCCTGATGTGCTGCTGATCGGTGAGGACATCGGCGCCCTCGGCGGCGTCTTCCGCATCACCGACGGGCTCCAGGGCAGCTTCGGCCCCGACCGGGTGATCGACTCGCCGCTCGCGGAGTCGGGGATCATCGGCACCTCCGTCGGCATGGCCTACCGCGGCATGCGCCCGGTGTGCGAGATCCAGTTCGATGGGTTCGTCTACCCAGCCTTCGACCAGATCGTCGCCCAGGTCGCCCGCCTGCACTACCGCACCGGCGGGACGGTGATGATGCCACTGACCATCCGGATCCCCTTCGGCGGCGGCATCGGCGCCGTCGAGCACCACTCCGAATCACCCGAGGCCTACTTCGCGCACACCCCGGGCCTGCGGGTGGTCACCGTCGCCGACCCCCAGGACGCCTACTCCACGATGCGTGCCGCGATCGAATGCCCCGACCCCGTCATGGTGTTCGAGCCGAAGCGTCGCTACTGGTCCAAGGGCGAGGTGGACACCACCGTGACCGCCGACCTCTCCTCGGCGCGGGTCCTGCGAGCGGGGACGGACGCGACCCTCGTCGCCTATGGACCGCTGGTGGTCACCGCCCTCGAGGCGGCGGTCGCGGCGGAGGACGACGGCATCAGCCTCGAGGTGATCGATCTGCGCTCCCTCTCACCGCTGGACCGGGACACGGTCGCCGCCAGTGTGCGCCGCACCGGCCGCCTGGTGGTCACCCACGAGGCACCGGGCAACGTCTCGCTCTCCTCCGAGGTGATCACCTCGGCCGTCGAGGACTGCTTCGACCACCTGGAGGCCGCCCCCGAACGGATCACCGGCTTTGACACCCCTTACCCGCCTGCCGCGGTGGAGGACCACTACCTGCCCGGCATCGACCGGATCCTCGACGCCGTGGACCGCACGCTGGGCCGACGCAACTCGAGGGAGGCTGCCTGATGAGCGACTTCCGACTCCCCGATCTCGGGGAAGGACTCACCGAGGCCACGATCGTGGCCTGGCAGGTCGCCGTGGGCGACGAGGTCACCCTGAACCAGGCGCTGGTCGAGGTGGAGACCGCGAAGGCCCTGGTCGAGCTGCCGAGCCCCCGCGCCGGGCGGGTCAGTGCGCTGCACGCCGCCGAGGGCGAGACCCTCGCCGTCGGCTCGCCGCTGATCGGATTCGAGGAGGTGAGCGAGCCCGCCGCTGCAGAGCCGGTGAAGCCCGCCGCCCCGCAGCGCCAGCAGGTGCTGGTCGGGTACGGGCCCGTGCTGCCCGGCACCGGACGGCCGCGCCGCCGGCCCCGCTCCTTCGAGACCGAGCCCTACGTCAGCCGCAGCGCGGAGGTCGCCGCGGGCGAGACGTCCGCCCACGACACCCCCAAGGCGATGCCGCCGGTGCGCCGACGTGCCCGTGACCTGGGCGTGGACCTCACCGCAGTGCACGGCTCGGGCCCCGGTGGGCGGATCCTGCGCGCCGATGTCGAGGCCTCCGCGCAGGGCACGACGGGTGCCCACGACAGGACCGGCGCTCCGACGAAGTGCTGCAGCTCGAGCTCCAGCACGGGTGCCGGCACCAGCCCCCACGCCTCAGCCCGCGCCTCCGGCCGCGCGTCCACCCGGGTGCCGGTGACCGGCCTGCGCCGCGAGACCGCGCGGGCGATGACCGACTCGGCCTTCACCGCCCCGCAGGCCTCGGTGCACACCACGATCGACGTCACCGACACCCTCGAACGGCTGCGCCGCCCGGGGCGGGACGGGAGGAAGTCGTCGTTCCTCGCCGCGGTGTGCCAGGCGATCCTGCCGGCCGCCGCCCGGACCCCGTCGGCCAATGCGCGCTACGACGCCGAGGCTGGGGAGATCGAGCACTTCTCCCGCGTCGCGCTCGGCATCGCCGTCGCCACCGAGCGCGGCCTGGTGGTCGCCACCGTGCCGGACACCGAGGAGCCGGACACCGAGGAGGCGGACGGCGCGACCCTCACCGAGCGGATCGCAGCGCTGGTCGCCACGGCACGGGAGGGGTCCCTGACCCCGGCGGAGCTGACCGGCTCCACCCTCACCGTCACCAACGTCGGCGTGTTCGGCGTCGAGGGCGGCGTGCCGATCCTCAATCCCGGCCAGAGCACGATTCTCGCGATCGGGGCGCTGCGCACACAGCCGTGGGAGCACCACGGCGAAATCGCGTTGCGCACGGTCGTGACGCTCACGCTCTCCTTCGACCATCGGGTGCTCGACGGCGCGGAGGCCTCCCGTTTCCTCATGGATGTCGCCGACGTCCTGTCCGATCCCGCGATCCTGCTGACGAGGTAGCCATGGATGCACTTCACCACGCCTCCCGTCCCGACGGTGCTTCCCGCGCCCAGGCGATGGATGCCCTGGTCGCCGAGCTGCGAGCCCGCCTCGCGAAGGCTGCGGAGGGTGGCTCCGCCGCGGCCCGGGAGAAGCACCGCGCCCGCGGCAAGCTGCTGGCCCGGGAGCGGATCGATCGCCTCCTGGATGAGGGCACGCCCTTCCTCGAGATCGCGCCGCTGGCCGCCGAGGGGATGTACGACGGGGCCGCGCCGGGCGCCGGGGTGGTCGCCGGGATCGGGATGATCCACGGCCGGCACTGCCTGATCCTCGCCAACGACGCCACAGTCAAGGGCGGCACCTACTTCCCACTGACCGTGAAGAAGCACCTCCGCGCGCAGGAGATCGCGCAGGAGAACCTCCTGCCCTGCGTGTACCTGGTCGACTCCGGCGGCGCCTACCTGCCGATGCAGGACGAGGTGTTCCCCGACCGCGACCACTTCGGGCGGATCTTCTACCACCAGGCCCGGATGAGCGGCGAGGGCATCGCCCAGCTCTCCGCCGTGATGGGCTCCTCCACCGCCGGCGGCGCCTATGTCCCGGCGATGAGCGACCAGACCGTCATCGTGCGCGACCAGGGCACGATCTTCCTCGGCGGACCACCGCTGGTGAAGGCCGCCACCGGCGAGGAGGTCAGCGCCGAGGACCTCGGCGGCGGGCTCATGCACACCGAGGTCTCGGGCGTGGCCGACCACCTCGCCGAGGACGACGAGCATGCCCTGTCGATCCTCCGCGACATCATCGACACCCTCCCGCACCCGGAGCCGGTGCTGCCCCGCGAGGACTCCCGCCCGCCCGCCGCCGACCCCGAGACCATGGGCGAGGCGGTGCCGGCCGACCTCTCCACCCCCTATGACGTGCACGAGGTCATCTCCCGGATCGTCGACGCCGGGGAGTTCTCCGAGTTCAAACCCACCTACGGCGCCACCCTGGTCACCGGCTTCGCGCGGATCCACGGGCACCGGGTGGGCATCGTCGCGAACAACGGAGTGCTGTTCAGCGAGTCCGCGCTCAAGGGCGCCCACTTCGTCCAGCTCTGCGACCAGCGCGAGATCCCGCTCGTGTTCCTGCAGAACATCGCAGGGTTCATGGTCGGCGCCGAGTACGAGCGCGGCGGCATCGCCAAGGACGGCGCGAAGATGGTCACCGCCGTCGCCTGCGCCCGGGTCCCCAAGCTCACCGTCGTCATCGGCGGGTCATTCGGCGCCGGCACCTACTCCATGTGCGGGCGCGCCTACTCCCCGCGGTTCCTCTGGCTGTGGCCGAACGCCCGCGTCTCCGTGATGGGCGGCGCCCAGGCCGCCTCCGTGCTCGCCACCGTCACGCGCGACCGCATCGAAGCGAGCGGCGGCACCTGGAGCGATGAGGACGAGGCGGAGTTCCGTCGGCCCATCATCGAGGACTACGAGACCCAGGGCAGCCCCTACTACTCCACCGCCCGGCTCTGGGACGACGGGATCATCGAACCCGCCCAGACCCGCACCGTCCTCGGGCTCGCGCTCGACGTCGTCTCCCGTGCCCCGCTCCCCGCGCTCGCCCGCGGCGTCTTCCGGATGTGAGGCCGACGATGTCCAGCCACCCCGTAGTCAGCACTCCGCTGCTCGACACCGCTCAACCCGACACCCCCGAGCTCCACACCGTCCTGATCGCCAACCGCGGCGAGATCGCGATGCGGATCCTGTGCACCGTGCGCGCCCTGGGCCTCGCCGCGATCGCCGTCCACACCGACGAGGACTCCGGCTCCGCCCACGTCACCGCCGCCGACCGCGCCGTGCGCATCAGCTCCTATCTCGACGGCGAGGAGATCATCGCCGCGGCGCGGGCCACCGGTGCCCGGGCGATCCACCCCGGCTACGGCTTCCTCTCCGAACGGGCCGACTTCGCCCGCGCCTGCGAGAGGGCCGGGATCGTGTTCGTCGGACCCTCCGCCGCCGCGATCGAGACCATGGGCGACAAGATCTCCGCCCGCGCCGCGGTCACCGCCCGCGGAGTGCCGGTCGTGCCGGGACTCGCCGCCCCGGGGCTGGACGATGCCGCACTGCTCGCCGGCGCCGCGGAGGTCGGCTTCCCGCTGCTGGTCAAGCCCGCAGCAGGCGGCGGAGGGAAGGGCATGCACCGGGTCGCCGCCGCACAGGAGCTGCCCGCCGCGCTCGCCGCCGCCCGCCGGGAGGCCGCAGGCGCCTTCGGCGACGACACCCTCTTCCTCGAACGCTGGATCACCGCACCGAAGCACATCGAGGTGCAGATCCTCGCCGACACCCACGGAAACGTGATCCACCTGGGGGAGCGGGAATGCTCCCTGCAGCGCCGCCACCAGAAGGTCATCGAGGAGGCGCCCAGCCCCTCCCTCACCCCTGACCAGCGTGCACAGTTCGGTCGCGTCGCCGTCGAAGCCGCCTGCGCTGTGGACTATGTGGGCGCCGGGACCGTCGAGTTCATCGTCGATGGCACGGCGCCCGATGCCCCGTTCTTCCTTGAGATGAACACCCGCCTCCAGGTCGAGCACGCTGTCACCGAGGCGATCACCGGGATCGACCTGGTCGCCGAGCAGCTCCGGATCGCGGCCGGGCAGCCGCTGTCGCTCACCCAGGAGGATGTGCACCTCGAGGGCCACGCGATCGAGGCCCGTCTCTACGCCGAGGATCCCGTCGCCGGGTTCCTGCCCACCGGCGGGACCGTGCTCGCCCTCGCCCTGCCGGAGGGTGCGCGCGTGGACCACGCCCTGGCTGTCGGCGCCACCATCTCCAGCAGCTACGACCCGATGCTCGCCAAGGTCATCACCCACGCCCCCACCCGCGCCGACGCGCTCGCAGCGCTGGACCGGGCGCTCGAACAGACGCACCTGCTGGGAGTGGTCACCAACACCGCCTTCCTCCGTGCGCTGCTCGCCCTCGACGAGGTGAAAAGCGGTGACATGGACACCGGCCTGATCGAGCGCCGCCTCGATGAGCTCACCCCGCCCGCGGTCAGCGCCCGCGCGCTCGCCGTCGCGGCGCTGGTGCGCTGGGAGCAGGTGGCACGCTCCCGTCCGCGCGGCCTCTGGCATGCGCCGTCGGGCTGGCGGCTCGGGGCACCAGCACCCTTCGTGGTCCGCTTCGCGGCGGCTGACGGGGTGGGCGGAGCCGACGGGGCCGGCGGAGTGGGAAGCGGCGGTGCGGCCGACGGCACGGGCGCTGACCACGGAGCTGTTCCCGCCGACGATGGGCTGGTGGTGGTCGCACTGACCGGCTTGCCGGAGCAGGCCCAGGCGACGGTGGGAGAGCAGCAGTTCGCTCTCGCGCTCCATGCGGGAGCTGTCACCGTGGACGGCATCCGTCTGCCGCTGCTCCACCACGGCACGGACTCGTCGGTGTGGATCGGCCTGCCGGGCGAGGACCGCGAGCTGAGCCTGCACCGTCCCGTACGGGGCGCAGCAGGGCGGGACGCAGCACCGACTCTCGCCTCGCCGATGCCGGGCACCGTGACGATGGTGCTGGTGGCCGACGGGGACCACGTCGACGCCGGGGACCCGGTGCTGGTGGTCGAGGCGATGAAGATGGAGCACACCCTCAGCGCGCCGAGCTCCGGGACCGTGCACCTGCAGGTCAGCGCCGGAGACCGGGTGGCCCGCGGCGAGGAGGTCGCGCAGGTGGTGCCCGGGGAAGAGGGCCCCGAGGCAGAAGGCCGGGAGTCCGATGGCCCCGAGTTCGAGCGACCCGGGACCGAGGGCCCCCATCACGTCGACCAGGAGGCCCGCCCATGACCGATCACGTGCCCGACCCCGTGCCTGATGCGCCGCGCATCGTGCAGCGCGGCCTCTATGCCGAGGAGCTGCAGATCGGGGCGATCTACGAGCACCGCCCCGGCCGCACCCTCACCGAGGCGGACAACGTCCTGTTCTCCACCATGACCATGAACCCGCAGGCCCTCCACCTCGACGCCGCCTGGAGCGAGACCACCGAGTTCGGGCAGCGGCTGGTCAACTCGATGCTCACCCTCGCCACCGTCGTCGGGGCGTCCGTCGCCCAGCTCACCCAGGGCACCTTGGTGGCGAACCTCGGCTTTGGCGAGATCAGCTTCCCCCGCCCCCTGCACCACGGCGACACCTTGTACAGCGAGACGCAGGTGCTCGCCGTGCGGCCCTCGAACTCGCGGCCCGGGCAGGCCGTGGTCTCCCTCGTCCACACCGGACGCAACCAGCACGGCGAGGTCGTGGTCCGCGCCGAGCGCACCACGCTCCTGCACGCCAGCGCCTCAGCGCACGCCGCACCCCAGAAGCACGGCCAGGAGGATTCATGAACACCAGGACCCACGAGCACCTCTCGCCGCGCAGCCGCACCACCTGCCGCGAGCGACACGGCGCGAGCGGCGGGCACGACGCCGAGGACCATGAGCTCCTGCCGCTGGGCCCCTCGCTGCTGTTCTGCCCCGGGGACCGCCCGGACCGCTTCGCGAAGGCCGCTGACCGCGCCGACGCCGTGATCCTCGACCTCGAGGACGCCGTCGCCCCGGAGCACAAAGCCGCCGCCCGCGACGCCGTCGCCGCTCACGGTCTGGATCCGGCGCGCACCATCATCCGGGTCAACGCTCCCGGGGAGTCGGACTTCTCCGCCGACCTGCTTGCTCTCGCCCCGCTGCGGCCGCGCTGGGTGATGCTGCCCAAGGCCAGCAGCCTCGCCGAGGTGGACCGACTCGTCGGCGCCCTGCCCGGGGTGAAGGTGCTGGTCCTGTGCGAGACGGCCCGGGGCGTGCTCGCCGCGCCGACGCTCGCCGCCCACCCGGACGTGGTCGCGTTGATGTGGGGAGGGGAGGATCTCATCGCCTCCCTCGGTGGCACCTCCTCCCGCCACCGGGATGGCAGCTACCGCGAGGTGGTGCGCCATGCTCGCTCGAGCGTGCTGCTGGCCGCCCGGGCCAATGGCCGCAGCGCGATCGACGCGATCCACTCCGACCTCGCCGACGAGGCCGGCTGGCGGGCCGAGGCCGAGGATGCCGCGGCCAGCGGCTTCACCGCGACCGCCTGCATCCACCCGGCCCAGGCCGCGGTCATCCGCGACGCCTACGCGCCGACCGCGGACCAGACCGCCTGGGCGCGTGGGGTGCTGGCTGCCGCCGAGCGAAACGGCTCTGGGGTGTTCGAGCACGAGGGCCACATGGTCGATGGCCCGATCCTGCGCCACGCCCGCTCGCTGGCCTCCCGCGGCCTCGCCAGCTCACTGAACCCGCACCTCTCCGACCCCTCATGAGAACCGCCTGATACGCACCCCCTGATACGCACCCCCTGATACGCACCGACGCGTCATGAGCACCGCCGCCCCGCAGAAGGAGACCCCTGTGAGCACCACCCCCACACCCCCGCCCGGCACCGACATGCTGAGCGAGGAGCACCAATGGCTGGCCGCGCAGGTGCGCGACTTCGCCGACGAGGTCGTCGCTCCGGCCAGCTATGAGTACGACACCAAGCGGGAGCTGCCGATGGGGATCATCGCCCAGATGGGAGAGCTCGGGCTGTTCGGCCTGCCGATCCCGCGCGAGTACGGCGGGCAGGGCAAGGACTACATGTCCCTCTGCGTGGCCGTGGAGCAGCTGGCCCGGGTGGATCAGTCGATCGCGGTGACCCTCGAGGCGGGGCTGGGGCTCGGCGCGATGCCGATCCTCACCTTCGGTACCACCGCGCAGAAAGAGCGCTACCTGCCGGCGCTGGCCCGCGGCCAGGAGCTCGCGGCCTTCGGGCTCACCGAGGCGGAGGCCGGCTCCGACGCCGGCGCCACCCGCACCTCCGCACGGCTCGAGGGCGGTCAGTGGGTGATCGACGGGACCAAGCAGTTCATCACCAACTCCGGCACCCCCATCACCTCACTGGTCACCGTCACCGCCGTGACCGGGCAGCGCCAGCGCGCCGACGGACGCACCACCCCGGAGCTGACCAGCATCATCGTCCCCACCGGCACCCAGGGGTTCACGGTGCTGCCGGGCTACGACAAGGTCGGCTGGCACACCTCCGACACCCACCCGCTGCTGCTCGAGGACGTGCGCGTGCCCGAAGAGAACCTGCTCGGGGAGCGGGGCCGCGGCTTCTCGAACTTCCTGGCGATCCTCGACCAGGGACGGGTCGCGCTCGCGGCGCTGTGCGTCGGCGCCGCCCAGGGCTGCCTCGAGCAGGCGGTGGAGTACGCCAAGCGGCGCGTGGTCTTCGACCGGCCGCTCGGCGACAACCAGCACATCGCCTTCACGATCGCCCGTATGCAGGCCCGGGTCTCCGGTGCCCGCGCCCTCATGCATGAGGCCGCCCGCCGCCTCGATGCCGGGATGCCCTTCAGCAAGGAGGCTTCTCTCGCGAAGCTCGTGAGCAGCGAAGCCGCGGTCGCCAACGCCCGCGATGCCTGTCAGATCTGGGGCGGCAACGGGTTCCTCAACGAGAACGTCGTGGCCCGCCACTACCGCGACTCCCGCGTGCTCGAGGTCGGCGAGGGCTCCACCGAGGTGCAGCTCGCGATCATCGCCAAGCACCTCGGGTTCTCCAAGGCGCTCGTGGGGTGAGGTGGTGGCGTCGAGCGCAAGCTTGAAGACGCGCTCGCGAGCACAGATCCGCCCCCGGGCGCCGATGCGCAAACCCGAGGACAGACCGGAGAGCGGCACCGCTTTCCTATAGGGTGCTGATGCTGGGACCGCAGGGGTCCTGAGCCCCCGACGGGGAGAGGAAGTACCGAGATGGCCGTGCGACGAAAGGTCCTGCGCGCCGAGGTCGAGGAGCTGATCCTCCAGCGACTGCTCGAGGCGCAGTGGCCCCCGGGGGCTCGGCTCAGCATCGATGGGCTGGCCCGCGACCTGGAGGTCTCCCCGACCCCGGTCCGCGAGGCGATGGTGTCCCTCGAGCGCTCCGGCCTGGTCGAATACGTGGCGCTGCGCGGCTATGTCGTCGCACCGCCGCTGGATGCCGTGCACATGACCGAGCTGCTGGATGCGCGCAAGGTCGTCGAGTCCGCCGCGCTCGGCCGCGCCTTCCACGATCAGGACGCGTTGCTCGTCGATCTCGATGAGGCTCACCGCCACCACACGGAGGTGCTCTCCCGCATCGACGATGCGGGTTCCGAGGACTATGCGCTGCTCAATGAGCATTTCCGTGCCGACTGGGCGTTCCATCAGGTCTTCTTCGCTCACGCCCAGAACCGCTACCTGCGCACGATGGTGGAGAACCTCAGCACCTACACCCACCGGATGCGGCAGACCTGGTCCGGAGGCCCCGAGACCTTCGACGGCCATGTCGCTCTTCACGAGCACGGGCTGATCCTCGAGAAGGTCCGTCAGCACAACCACGACGGTGCACTGCTGGCGCTCACCGCCCACCTCGACGGGGTGCTCGCTCGATCGCTCACCGGTGTCGAGGAGCGATCGAGGAACGGGACCGAGTAGCCGGGCCAGCCGCCTGGCTCATCGGCCGGGCCACGCCGCCCGGTTCAGCGACCTCTTCCGGTTCAGCGGTCGGTGAACGGGTCGTCGTCGTTGCCGAAGCGGGCCCGGAGGAACTCGGAGTGGACATCCAGGGAGCGGGTCACGCCCGTTACCAGTGTGTTCTCGACTCGGTCGATGCCCTCCCCGAGCACCTTGAGCTGCTCGTCGATGCTCTCCAGATTCGCGACCGCCTGGTCCCGCGCCCCCTCGGTGGTGGTGGGGGAGAGGAAGCCGACGGTGTTCTCCAGGGCGTCCACGAGCTCGGGGATGTAGCGGTCAGCCATTCCCTCCAGCAGCATCACGTCGCCGTCCGAAGCGCGCCGTGACTGCAGCGAGGCCGAGCCCAGCAGAGCGTCGATCCGCAGCAGCAGCGTCTCCGTGCGCTGGAGGATAGAGCGGACCGCGGGGCTGGGCGCGCTGCGTCGCAGGCGGTGGAGGCGCCGGCGCTGGGCGCGTGAGTCCTTCACGATCTTCTCGAGCGTCGCACGGGTGGCCGCCGGGATCTGCCCGACCGAGGCGCGATCCAGGCGAACGGTCTGCGGTGCGCGGTTGCGGAGCAGCAGGCCCGTGCCGCCTCCGACCACGACCGCGACGCCGAGCCCGGCGATCAGGGGTGCGAGCAGCCCCGCGCCGCCGATCAGGCTGCTGACGCCGAGCAGGAGGAAGCTGCCGATCCCCAGCCCTCCGCCGAGCACCGAGGGGACACCGACGGTGAGCCAGCGACCTCGACGGCGCGGCACCGAGACCGCCTTCGAGTATGGGGAGTGGATCTTGCCCTCGAGCGGACCCTGGCCCATCCCTGCTCCAGGTCGCCGGCCGGCGGGACCGTTCCAGGCGTTGCCCATGTTCCGGGACGCACCGCCGCCAGGCCGAGAAGGAGTGCCGGCCCGTCGGGCCGGGTGATCTCGTGGCAGGCGGTTGTGAGCATTCATGGCACTCACCAGGCTAGCGCGGGCCGCCGGGAGAGGACTGGGGGATATCCCCCGAGCTGGGTGACCGTGCGCTCTCGGGGCATCGTTGCTCGGCACTGGATTCAGGCGGGATCACGGGGAGGCGACGGCAGAACCCGGTGACGCTTGACACTTCCAAGATTCTATAGGATCCTATTTTTAGTGATCAGGTCCACGCCCCATAAGGGCGGAGCGCACCGAGATCCACTTGTTTCGCGACTGCCAGAAAATGGTTCGCAGTGAGGTGAGCGCCTATCCGGTGCTTCTGTTCGAATAATTGAACTCGACCCCTGTGCGAGGGAACCCCTCCAGCGGCCAGGGCAACAATTTCCTGAGCGCACGAAGACGTCGCGCGCAACCGGGCATGACACGACAGCCAAGAAACACATTGGGGTGATTTCTCGAACGATGCGACGCCGCCAACGATGGCGACTCGTTGACGGGCGGAGGGTACGCCCGGCGGAGATGATCGGGTGATAGCACGGCATGGTGCGTGTTGAGAAGCCCTCTCACCTCGCAAGATGACGCGCCCCAGTGGCCGTCCTCGCCCACCGCTTCGCACCCGCTCGGGCGGGGCGGAGGCGCACCACGACTTTCTGAACTACCAGATATCTTCCTTCGAAATGCGTTTCGCACGGAATTGTTGCGAATCGCCGCGATATGTACAGTCCGACACCCCCGCTGCACCTCAATCCCTGAAGCCGAAAACGCAGCTCTCCCAGAGCGGTGCGTCGCCCCTCTTGTGCCAGGGCTGCGATCGATCGCGCCCAAAACCCGACAAAACTGCTCGACTTGTGCGCGTTGCACCCGTCGCGCAGAAAATCCAAAGGAAAGGAAAGGGCATGCATTATTCGTCAATTGGCGTGACCGCTCGAAAAATACGCTCGAGCGAGCTCAGTACCGCAACGCTGGTGGAAGAGACGCTTGCGAGGATCTCGCAGGTGGACCCTCGCCTGGACAGCTTCGCGACGGTCAACACCGAGAGCGCCACCGCTGCTGCAGAAGAGGCCGACCGAGAGATCACGGCAGGCGGGTGGCGCGGACCGCTGCACGGGATACCGATCGCCGTGAAGGACCTGTACGGAACGGTCGAGGCACCTGCAGCGTTCGGGTCGGCCCACTTGGCCGACCACCACTTCCACCGGGATGCGGAGGTGGTCCGCCGTCTGCGTGAGGCGGGCGCCATCATCGTCGGCACCCTCCGGATGTCGGAAGCAGCCCTCACCGACCATGGCCCGGGCCTGCCCACCCCGGTGAACCCCTGGGAGGAGAGCACGTGGGTGGGGACCTCCTCGAGCGGATCCGCCGCGGCCACCGCAGCGGGCCTGTGCTTCGCCGCCCTCGGCTCCGACACGGGAGGCTCTATCAGGGGGCCCGCGACGGCCGCCGGACTCACGGGTCTGAAGCCCACGCGAGGACTGATCCCCACGGACGGCACGATTCCGCTGTCGAGGACGCTCGACTCCCTGGGCCCCTTCGCCCGGTCGGCACGCGACTGCAGGATCGTCTTCGACGCGATGGCGCAGCACGAAGCGTCCGAGAGTGTCCTCGAGGAAAGCACTGCGATGCTCGGTGCCTTGTCGCCCGTGCCCGGTCGAGGGAGCCTCCGGATCGGCATCGATCGGGGCCTGCTGAACACCGTCAGCGACGAGATTCGGGAGATGGTCGAGAGCACCGCCACGCGCTTCGCCGAGCTCGGAGCAACGGTGGAGGAGGTCACCACGCCTGATGGCGGTCAGCTCGCCTCCGAGTGGGTCGGGTTCGTCGGGCGCGAAGCGCTCCAGGACCTGGCGGAGCTGTACCCGGAGGGGAGCGAGCACCTCTACGGACCGGAGATCGCGTTCGTCCTCGAACAGGGGAGGAAGGCCACTGCCCAGGACCAGCAGCGCGCCCTCGCCGCCGCGCAGCAGTTCACCGCCGAGACCGACCGCGCTCTTGCACAGGTCGACGTGCTGCTGATGCCGACGATCGGGGTCCCCTCGCCGACGAACGCCGAGATCGCGACGATGCGTGAGAGCTACGAGGTGTGGAACACGCAGGTGATGCGCCTGACGTGCCCCTACAACTACTCGGGCCACCCCTCCCTGACGTTCCCGACGGGCTTCACGCAGCGAGGCACCCCGATGGGTGCCCAGCTGGTCGGCCCGCACCACCAGGAATCCCTCCTCCTGAGCGCGGTCGAAGCCTTCCAGGAGGAGACCGGGTTCCACCTGCGCCATCCCCCGCAGTACGCATGAGGCCGCGCCGCTGCGCCCCACCCGTCGGCGCCGTGGGCGATGAGGGTCAGCCTCAGCCTGCGGCGTGCGCCTCTGCGATCCTCAGCAGTTCGAGATAGCCCTGGAGCTTCCAGGCGGTGCGACCCACGAACAGGCCGGTCACGTGCTCGATGCGTAGGAGGCCGGCGGCGTTGTCGAGGTTGACCGAGCCGCCGTACAGCAGCCCGGTGACCTTGCCGGAGTACTCGGCGCCGAGGGCTGCGAAGGGGGCGATGAGCTCTTCCACGGTGGCTGGGCGGCCCTTCTCGCCGATCGCCCAGATCGGTTCGTAGGCGATCACCACGCGGGAGAGCTCCTCTTCGCTGAGCCCGTCGAGGGCGCCGCGGGCCTGGTCGAGGATGAACTCGCTCGAGCCGCCGGCGTCCTTCACCTCGGCGCTCTCCCCGATGCACAGCAGCGGGGTCAGCCCGTGGTGAAGTGCGGCGGCGACCTTGAGACGCGTGGTCTCCACGGTCTCGCCGAAGTGCTCACGCCGCTCGGAGTGGCCGATCTCGACGATCTGCGCGCCCGCGTCTTTGGCCTGCGGTACCGAGACCTCGCCGGTCCATGCGCCCGAGTCCTCCCAGTGGGCGTTCTGCACGCCCAGCAGGACAGGGGAGTCCTCGCCGAGGATCTCGGCCACGGTGGTCGTCGCCGTGAAGGACGGGATCACGAAGGGCTGCACCCCGGCCGGTGCGGTCCCAGCCAGGTGGTCACGCAGGCCGGTTGCCCAGGCACTGCCCTCGGCGAGGGTCTTGGTCATCTTCCAGCTGGTGCCGACCCACAGGGTGCTCATGTCTCTCCTTCGTCGACGCGGGTACACCCGCAACTGCTTTCGTGGCTGCCGCCTGCCGACGGTCTCCCGCCCGGTGACACGGTGACACGGCGGCGTGCGGGATTGTCAGTTTCTGAACCGATTCCGCCCTGGAAGTGGCTCAGAAACTGACAATCCCGCGGGGTCCGGCCGGGACGCGGTCCGCCGGGACAGGGTGGCAGGGCCTGCGCGGCCCCGTCGGGGTCAGGCCTGCTCGAGCGAGCCGTCGTAGGCGCAGATCGCGTCGACCTTCGCGGCGGTGGGGTCGAACTCGAGGTCCAGCCACACCTTGATCAGCTCCTTCGCGAGCTCCAGGCCGATCACGCGCTGACCCATGCAGAGCACCTGCGCGTTGTTCGAGAGCACGGAGCGCTGCACGGAGTAGAGGTCGTGCGCGGTGACGGCGCGGATGCCGGGGACCTTGTTCGCGGCGATCGCGACGCCCAGGCCGGTGCCGCAGACCAGCAGCGCCCGGTCCGCCTCGCCCGCGGCGACCTTCTCCGCCGCGGCGACCGCGACGTTCGGGTAGAAGGTGCCGTCATCCGCGCTGCCCACGCCCACGTCGAAGACCGACTCGACGCGGTCATCGGCCTCGAGCAGGGCCTTGAACTCTTCCTTGTATCCGTAGCCGGCGTTGTCGCCGCCGACGATGATCTTCAGTGCCATGGGAATCTCCTTGGTCGTAGGGGTCGTAGGGGTCGTAGGGGTCGTGGTGGTTGTTCGGTGACCGTGGCAGCCGTGGCAGCCGTGGGGTCGGGTGATTGCCCGAGGCCGGGGAGGTCAGGACAGGTGCTGACCGAGCTCCTTCATCAGGATGGAGAAGGAGATCGCACCGGGGTCGGGCGTGCCGATCGACTTCTCGCCGAGCACGCGCGAGCGGCCCAGGGCGGCGGTGATGTCCGCCGTGGCATCCGCGGCCTCGCGGGCCACGGAGGCGCCGGCGAGGATCGCCTTGGCGGCGTTGTCGCCGGTGAAGGTCTCGGCCATCGTGGTCCGGAACGGGGCAGCGGCGTCGACCATGGTCTTGTCGCCCACCTGCGCCCCGCCCAGGCGCTGGATGGCATCGATCCCGGCGTCGATCGCGTCCACGATGTTCCGCGGCTCGCTGCCCGCCTGATCGTCGAAGATGCTGGCAGCGGCGATCAGAGCCGCTCCCCAGAGCGCTCCGGAGGTGCCCCCGGCGGATTCCGACCAGGCGTCGCCCGCCCGGACCAGCAGGGTGCGAGCCCCGGCGCCGGCCTCGAGCGCAGCCTTCGCGGCGGCCGCAGCACCCTTGGTGCCGTAAGCCATGCCCTGGCCGTGGTCGCCATCGCCGGCGATCGCGTCAATCCGGCCCAGCTCTGCCTCTTCCCGCACGCAGACGGACTCGAAGAGGTCCAGCACACCGGCGATCTGCTGCGCGACCTCGCGCGACTCCTCGCTCGAGGCGGGCGTCTCATCGGCCCCGGCCTGCCAGAACTCGGTGCGGCGGGGGCGGTCCACCTGCGGCATCGCGCCACGGTGGAAAGCAGGAGTGTCCACGGGGGCGAGCCAGTGCTGCTCGAGCTCCTCGTCGAGGAAAACCAGGGTCAGGGACACTCCGGCCATGTCGAGGCTGGTGATCAGCTCGCCCACCTCGGGCCGCACCGGGGTGATGCCGGCGGCCTCGAGCAGCTCCGCGACCTTCGCGTAGACGATGAACAGCTCCTCGTACTTCACGGTGCCCAGACCGTTCACGAGCACCGCGGCCCGGCCCTGGTAGCCGCCCTCGACGCGCTCCGGCTGCTCGGCCAGGACACCTTCGACCAGCAGGGTCGCGATCTCGTCGGCCGTGCCGATCGGCTCGTCGCGCACGCCGGGCTCGCCGTGGATGCCCAGGCCCACGCCCATCTGGCCGTCCTCGACGTGGAACAGTGCGTCCTCCGCACCGGGGAGGGTGGGGCCGTCGAAGGCGACGCCGAAGGAGCGGGTCGCGTCGTTCGCCTTCACGGCGATGCGCTCGGCCTCGTCGAGATCGGCGCCAGCCTCGATCGCGGCGCCCGCGATCTTGAAGACCGGCAGGTCACCGGCGATGCCGCGGCGGTCGCGATGGTTCTCGGGAGTGTTGGAGACGATGTCGTCGCTGACCTTGACGATCCGCACGTCGATGCCTTCGGCGCGCAGCTTCTCCGCCGCTCCGCCGAAGTGCAGCACGTCCCCGGCGTAGTTGCCGAAGCCCAGGATCACGCCGCCGCCGTTCTCGGCATTGCGTGCCACGGAGTAGACCTGCGAGGTCGAGGGCGAGGCGAAGACGTTGCCGCAGGGGGCGCCGTGGCCCATGCCCGGGCCCACCCAGCCGGCGAAGGCGGGGTAGTGGCCGGAGCCACCGCCGATCACGAGCGCCGGCTGCCCCTTCGGGGTCTCGGTCGCCCGCACCACGCCGCCGTGCACTACCGCGACGTGATCGGGGTGGGCTGCGGCGAGGCCTGCGACCGCATCGGTCGCGAAGGCTGCGGGATCGTTGAAGAGGTACGTCATCGTGTTTTCCTCCGAGAGGCGCCGGGCGGAGGGCCGACGGCGGGTTGTCGTGAGCGGGCCGGGGCGGGCGTGAGGCCCGGGATCCCTTCGATCCTATAGGAATCTTGCGTGGCTGGACAGAGGCGACCGCTCCTCGTGCCGTTCCGCCTCGATCGGGGAAGAATCCGCGAGCTGGGGCCAGCATTCGGGCCGGCATCTTCGCCTCGGAAGGCCGCGAAATCTTGGTCGACACAAAATTTCGCACCGCTCCTTCCCATAGGGCCATCGATCCTATAGGATCGCCGAGATCATTCCTCGTCAACGAAGGGACAACGATGTTCACCGCAGAGAACTGGCCGATCGGGGCCAACATGCTCGGGTTCGGCAACAAGACCTCGGACGGCACTCCTCTCCTGGAGGCCTCCTCGAACGTCTGGGCCTCCCAGCTGCGCCAGGTCAAGGAGCTCGGCGTCGACATGATCGACCCGACCGATGCCTGGCTCCCGCTCGCCAAGCTGAGCGATGAGCGCGTCGAGGAGTTCCGTCGCGTGCTCGACGGCGAGGGCATGTCCCTCTCCTCGATCTCGATGACCCGCAACTCCGTGGTCGATGTGAACAACGGCGAGCAGAACCTCGCCGATGCCCTGCGCTTCATCGAGCTGGCCCCAAGCTTCGGCGTGACCGTCGTGAACACCGGGTTCATGCAGGCCATCACAGAGAAGCAGGCCAAGGCCATCTGGTTCTGGCTGGAGGATGGCCACGTCGACGACCCGGCGCTGCGTGACCTGGCGATCGAGCGGGTCCGCCACCTCGGCGATGCCGCTGCGGCGCAGGGAATCCAGCTCAGCCTCGAGATGTACGAGGACACCTACGTCGGCACTCCCGACGAGGCGGTCTCCTTCGTCAAGGACGTCGACCACGCCTCCGTCGGCCTGAACCCGGACCTCGGCAACCTGGTGCGTCTGCACCGCGAGGTCGAGCCCTGGGAAGACATGTTCGAGAAGGTCCTGCCCCACTCGAACTTCTGGCACATCAAGAACTACACCCGCGACCTCGACACCGCAACCGGTGCCTACTCGAGCGCCCCGATGCCCCTGAAGTACGGGTACATCAACTACCGCAAGGTGATCCGTCGTGCCCTCGAGCTCGGCTACACCGGGCCCTTCTGCTGCGAGCACTACGGCTCCGATTCCCTCGGTGTGATCGCCGAGAACGTGCACTACATCCGCCAGGTGCTGACCTCCGCTCTCGCCGACGCCCCTGCGGGCGCCAGCGCCTGAGCCCTCCGCAGGTTCGCGGATCCGCAGCCCACCGTTCGAAGGAGAACACCTCATGACCGAAGAAACCGGAATCATCCAGACCCGGACGATCCAGCCGTTCCCCGCCCAGCGCACTGCGGTGGTGACCGGTGCCGGTGCCCCCCGCGGCATCGGCCGGCGCGTCGTACGCAAGCTCGTCGCCGAGGGCTGGAACGTGGCCGCTGCGGACATCGACGGCGCGGCCGTCGAGGAGTTCGCCACCGAGCTGAGCGCCGAGATCCCCACCGACTCCGGCCTGAAGGTGATCGGGGTCGGCGTGGACATCAGCGATCAGGCCTCGGTCGACGCCGCCTTCGCACGGATCGACGCGGAGCTGCCGCAGCTGGTGGCGCTGGTCAACCTCGCCGGGATCCCCAGCCCCCATTCGATCCTCGAGATCACCTCGGAGATCTGGGACCGGGTCATGAACGTCAACGGCAAGGGCACCCTGCTGATGATGCAGGCCGCGGCCCGGCGCATGATCGACGGCGGTGTGGGTGGGCGCATCGTCAACACCTCCTCGATCACCGCCCTCGACGGCGGAGGCACCTTCTCCAAGACCGGCTATGCCGCCGCGAAGGCCGCCGTGCAGGGCCTGACCCGTGGCGCCGCCCGCGAGCTGGGCGTCCATGGCATCACCGCCAACGTGATCCTGCCCGGCCCGATCGACACCGACATCATGGGCGGAACCCTCACCGAGGACCGCAAGGACTCGATGTCGGCCAACATCCCGCTGCAGCGCGTGGGCCAGCCCGAGGAGGTCGCCGGTCTGATCAGCTTCCTGGTCGGAGAGGACTCCTCCTTCGTCAGCGGCACCTCGATCAACGTCGACGGCGGCAAGCACATGCACTGATCCGGCACCTGCACGGATCGGATCCGGGCCCGGGGTGCAGGTGAGCTCCGGGCCCGGCCGAGCACCCCGGCGGCCCGAGCTGATCAGCTCGGGCCGTCGCGGCTTTCCAGTACGTCACCGGCCAGTGCCGACGATCCGGGCCGTGCTGTCAATCTCGCAGCCGGTGCCCGCCGCTTGTTCAGCGGGGCGGTGCAGGCGGGCTGAGCCGGTCCCTGGTGGTGGCCCACAGCCCGATCCCGGCCGCGATCATGAGCACCAGCTGCGAGGCCATGGCCACCCGGTAGTCGGTCAGGCCCGCCGCACCCTCTCCGGTGCGCAGATCCAGCACGATCCCGATCAGCAGCACGGCCAGCAGCGAGGCGGAGAAGCCGCCGATGTTGACCATGCCGGTCGCGGTGCCGATCGCACGATGCGGCACCCCGGTGCGAGCCAGGTCGAAGCCGACGGAGCAGGTGGCCGAGCCGATCGCCATCGCCGTGATCAGCGGCAGCAGCTGCCACGCCGAGAGCTGGGCCGGTACCAGCAGCGTGAGAGACCAGGTCAGGGTGAGGATCGCGCCAGCGATCCAGCCCAGAAGTGCCCGGTGGTGGGGGAAGTGCCCGGTGAACACCCCGATCAGCGGGCCCAGCGCCACCATGATCACCACGTTGAGCGTCAGCAGCGCACCCACCTCGGCGGCGCTGATGCCCAGTGCGGTCATGTACGGCACGCCCCACATGAACAGGAACGAGTTCACCGTCATCAGGGTCATCCAGTGCAGGAAGAACCCGGACCAGGCGGGACGCGAGGTGAACACGTCCTTCAGCACCTGTCCGGCGCGGGCCACGGGGGCGGGGGAGGTGCCCGGCTCCTCGGGCGGTGAGTCCCGCACGAACGCGATCACCAGCAGCACGCTCAGCAGCAGCAGGAATGCCAGCGAGGCCCAGGCGGCGGCCCAGCCGACGCCCAGCAGCAGTGCCAGGAAGGGCACTGCGGCGACGGCCTGACCGAACTGGCCGATCATCGTGGTGAGCTGGGTGAACACCGGCACCTGCCGGGTGGGGAACCAGGTGGCGATCAGCCGTACCACGCTGATGAGCGTGGCGGCATCGCCCACGCCGGTCAGCAGGCGGGCCACGAGGGCGGCGGGGAGATCGGTGGAAACAGCGAGCAGCACCTGCCCGGCCGCCATGATCACGGCGCCCAGGACCAGCATGCGGCGCGGCCCGAGACGGTCCAGGAGCAGGCCGGCGGGGATCTGCGCGGCGGCGTAGGTGCCCAGCTGCACGACGCCGAAGAGGCTCAGCATCGCGCCGTCGACGCCGAAGCGTTCCGAGGCCTCGACGCTGGCCACCCCGAAGGACGCGCGCGCGGACACGGCGCAGAGGTAGGCGAAGACGCCGACCGCCCACACCAGGTGGGCATGGGTCAGGCGGTGGGAGGAACGTGCTGAGCTCATGGAGATGTCTGCACCGTTCCGGGGAGGTGGGGGATGTGCGCGCGTAGCCGACGAACGCCTATATACCTATAGGATCTACGCGCGGAACGGGAACGTCAAAACGGTCCAGAGTGCTCATCTCCCCGCCTTCGCCAGCGGTCTCCTGGTCGTGGCACGCGATGCGGGAGCCGGAGGGGGCCCGCGAAGCGGATGGATCGCGAGGGGTTCCCCTTCTCGCAAATATCCAATAGGATCATGATGAATGAGTTCCACAGCGTCGGTTCCCCGCGGCTTCATGCGCCGCGTCCGGCGTGATGGCAATGGCGTCGACCTTCGCAGCGGCGCCCCTCACTGACGAAGGAGTCCCCCAGATGACCATTTCCACCGTGACCATCGTCGGCGCCGGCTACATGGGCGGCGGCATCGCCCAGGTCCTCGCCATGGCCGGTTTCGATGTGACGATCGCCGATGTCGACGTCGAGGTCGCCAACAAGTCCCTCGAGCGCCTCCAGAAGGAAGCGCGCGACTTCGAGGAGCAGGGCCTCTACGCCCCCGGCCCCGCCGATCTCGTCGCGAAGAACATCTCCGCCGGCAAGACCATCGAAGAAGCCGTGGCAGATGTCGACTTCATCGAGGAAGCCGTGTTCGAGCAGATCGACGTCAAGCGCGAGGTGCTCGGGAAGATCTCCGAGCACGCCCGCCCCGACGCGATCATCGGCACGAACACCTCGACCATCCCGGTCAAGGAGCTCGAGAGCGCGGTGAAGAACCCCGAGCGGTTCCTCACCGTCCACTTCTCCAACCCCGCGCCCTTCATCCCGGGCGTCGAGCTCGTCGCCGGGCAGGCCACCACCCCCGAGACCGTCGAGGCCGTCAAGGTCCTCCTCGAGAAGTCCGGCAACCAGGGCGCCCAGGTCGCGGACACCCCCGGCATGGTCCTGAACCGCCTGCAGTACGCGCTGCTGAAGGAAGCCACCTCCGTCGTCGAGGAGGGCGTCGCCACCGCCGAGGACGTCGACACCATCGTGCGCACCACCTTCGGCTTCCGCCTGGGCTTCTTCGGGCCCTTCGCGATCGCCGACCAGGCGGGACTCGATGTCTACGCGAACTGCTTCGTGACCTTCGAGAACGCCTTCGGTGACCGTCTGGCCACCCCCTCGCTCCTCACCGATTCCGTCGCGGCGGATCGCAAGGGCGTTAAGAACGGCAAGGGTCTGCTCGGCGACTACGACGAGGACACCGCCGCGGAGCTGGTCGCCTACCGCAACAAGGCCTACGCCAAGATGTCCCAGCTCCTCGCGGAGCTCGGCCCGGCCCCCAAGCCCACCCCGAAGAACGACTGACCCCCACCCCCATCACCCCACGGGCACAGCCCGTCGACCGGGCACCGCTGCCCGGGACCTGAGCTGAACGCTCGGGGCCCGGCAGCCGCCGAGTCCCGAGCGTTTCGACGTCGGAGCCGCAGGTCGACCTGCCCCACACCCTCAGGAGACTCCTCTCGTGGAAGAGCTCGTCCTCGCGGATCGGCCGGTCTGGCTGCTCCTGACGATCGCGGTCGTCGCGATCGTCATACTGCTCGTCCTCATCATCAAGGCGCGCCTGCACGCCTTCTTCTCCCTGCTGATCGTCGCGGTCGGCACCGGTCTCGCCGCCGGCATCGGGGTCGGCGACGTCATCAGCGTCGTCATCGCCGGATTCAGCACAACCGTCGGAACAGTCGCCCTGCTGGTCGGCTTCGGCGCCGTGCTGGGAAGACTCATCGAGATCACCGGCGGTGCCCAGGTGCTCGCCGACAAGATGCTCGACACCTTCGGGGAGGCACGGGCGCCGCTGGCACTCTCCGTCGCCTCGCTGTTCTACGCGTTCCCGATCTTCCTGGACGCCGGCTTCATCGTGATGCTGCCGGTCATCTACACCGTGGCCCGTCGCCTCGGCGGCTCGTTCATGCTCTACGTGCTGCCCTCGATCGCGTCGTTCATGATGATGCACGCCCTGCTGCCCCCGCACCCGGGCCCCACCGCCGCCGCCATCGTGATGGGCGCCGACGTCGGCCTTGTCATCGTCGTCGGCCTGCTGATCGGCCTGCCCACCTGGTACTTCGGTGGCTACCTGGTCGCGCGGGCGATCGCCAAGCGCTACCCGAACACCCCGGTGCCGGCCCTGCTCGGCGAGCCGCGAGACATCCCTGTGGAAGAACGTCCCGCCTTCGGTTCGATCATCCTGGTGCTGCTGATGCCGCTGGTGCTGATCTTCTTCAACACCGGCATGTCCACCCTGGAGAAGCAGGGGACCGTCACCGCGGACAACATCTTCTTCCAGTTCTCCCAGCTGCTCGGCGCGACCCCGGTCGCGCTGGCGCTGTCGGCCCTGGCCGCGATGGTGCTGCTGTACGTGGTCCCGCGGCGCCGCCGCGGTCAGAAGGTCGGCGGGCTGCTCGAGGAACTGGTGGACGACGCCCTCGCCCCCGTCTGCTCGATCATCCTGATCACCGGTGCGGGCGGCGCCTTCGGCCGCGTCCTCACCGAGACCGGCATCGGCAACGAGGTCGCGGACGGCCTCGACGCCTTGGGCCTCCCGCTCATCGTCTCCGCCTACCTGGTGACCATGGCCATGCGCGTCGCGCAGGGCTCGGCCACCGTCGCCGCCACCACCGGTGCTGCGATCATTGCCCCGGCCATCATGGGCGGTGACTTCAGCGCGATCGCCGTGTCCGCCATGGTCATCGCGATCGGTGCCGCCTCCATCGGCTGGTCGCACGTGAACGACTCCGGCTTCTGGCTGATCGGCAAGTTCTGCGGCTTCGACACCGTGACCACCTTCAAGACCTGGTCCGTCGTGGGCACCACCATCTCGCTCGTCGGCTTCGCGCTGTCGGCGGTGGTGTTCGTCATCTTCGCCTAGCTCGTGTCTGACAGAGTGAGGGCCGGTGCGCAGATGCGCACCGGCCCTCACCTGCCTCCGTCCCCCTCTGCCCTCCGGAAGAAGGCCCTCGTGACCGTCCCCGCCGCCCGCCGCCTGCTGATCCTCGACGATGACCCCACCGGCTCGCAGTGCGTGGCCGGGATCGACGTCGCCTTCGACGACGACCCCGCGATCCCGGTCGAGGTCCTCTCGAGGCCGGGCAGCGCCTGCTTCGTGCTGACCAACACCCGGGCGCTCGACGAGGCGGCGGCGACGGAGATGAACCGCCGGATCGTCGGGGGAGTGCTCGACGGCGGGATCCCCGCGAGCGGCCTGCACGTGGTCTCCCGCTCGGATTCGACCCTGCGCGGACACGTGATCGCCGAACCCGTCGCGATCGCCGACGAGCTCGCCGCCCACGGGGTCGAGGTCGATGCGTTCGTGCTGTGCGCGGCGATGATCGAGGCCGGCCGCTTCACAGAGGGCGACGTCCACTACGCGAGGGTCGACGGGCAGGCGGTCGAGGTGGCCCGGACCGATTTCGCACGCGATGCGACCTTCGGCTTCACCCATTCGAACCTGCGCGAGTTCCTCGCCGAACGCTCCGGCGGCGCGATCGACGCGGAGGCCGTGCTCAGCATCTCGCTCGAGGACATCCGCACAGGCGGCCCCGCTCGGGTGCGCGAGATCCTCGGCGCCGCGCGCGGGCGGGCCTGGGTGGTCGTCAACGCCACCGAGTACTCCGACATGGAGGTCGTCGCCGAGGCGATGGCCGCGCTCGAGGCCGAGGGCCGCACCTACGTCACCCGCTGCGCGCCGTCCTTCGTGCGTCCGCTGACCGGCCAGTCCGGTGCCCGGGTGGTCGACGCCGGCGCCATCACCATCCCTGCGGACCGGCTGGACCATGGCCTGGTCGTCGTCGGCTCGCACGTGGGCCTGACCACCACGCAGCTGCGGGCCGTGCAGGAGCGCGGCACCCTCACCGAGGTCGAGATCGATGTGCCCTCGGTCCTGGACGAACGGCGCGAGCAGCACCTCACCGACCTCGTGAGCAGAGTCCGCGAGAGCTTGAACGACAGTGACTGCGTCCTCTACACCAGTCGTGACCTGGTGCGCACCGACGACCCCGCCGAATCCCTGGCCATCGCCCGCAGCGTCTCAGACGCCGTGGTCGAGATCGTCCAGCGGGTGCGCATCGCCCGCCCCGCCTGGGTCGTCGCCAAGGGCGGCATCACCTCCCACGAGGTCGCCGCCAGCGGCCTCGGGATCCGCCGCGCCCGGGTCGAGGGCCAGTTCTGGGCCGGCCAGGTCTCCCTCTTCGCCGCGGAGGAGGCCCCCGAGGAGGTCCTCGGCATGCCCTACGTCGTCTTCCCCGGCAACGTCGGCGGGGCGCAGGCCCTTGCGGACGTGGTCGACACCCTCACCGCCGCCGTCGCGGCCCGCTGATCGCCCGCCCACCCCGCATCCCGAGGAGCACGACATGAGCACCACGAACACCTCTTCCGCCGCTTCCGTCGCCTGGATCGGGCTCGGCGCCATCGGCACCCCGATGGCCCGCACCGCCGCCGCGGCCGGCTTCCCCGTCACCGCCTTCGACCTGAACCCCGCCGCCCGCGAGGCCGTGGCCGACGTCGCCACCCCCGCCACCTCCGCCCGCGAGGCCGCACAGGGCGCCGACGTCGTGGTCGTCATGGTCGCGACCCCCGCACAGCTGGACTCCGTGCTCGTCGGCGAGGGCGGCATCGCGGCGGTCCTCACCGACGCCACGACGCTGCTGATCATGTCGACCGTCGGTCCCGCCGCGATCGAGCAGACCCTCACGACGCTCGAGGGCATCTCCTCCCACGTGGTCGATGCCCCCGTCTCCGGCGGCGCCGCCCGCGCCGCGACCGGCGACCTGCTGGTGATGGTCGGCGGCGCCGACGCGGATGTCGCAGCAGTGCGCCCCCTGCTGGACGCCCTCGCCTCGAACGCCCCCGTGGTGGGAACGAAACCCGGCGACGGCCAGCGCTTCAAGATCGTCAACCAGCTGCTGTGCGGCGTGCACATCGCTGCGGCGGGGGAGGCGCTCGCGCTCGCGGACTCCATGGGCCTGGACCTGGAGCAGGTCCACGAGGTCCTCGGCACCGGCGCCGCGGCGTCCTTCATGTTCGCCGACCGCGGCCAGCGCATGGTCGACGGAGCCTTCGACGACGTCCGTTCCGCGCTGACCATCTTCGTCAAGGACATGGGCCTGGTCGCCGAGGCGGCACAGGAGGTCGGCCAGGACGTCCCGCTCGCGACGTCGGCCCAGGGGATCTACCAGCGCGGCAGCGAGCTCGGCTGGGATAGGCGCGACGACTCGATCGTGTACGAGGTGCTGCGCGGCCGGACGGACTGACCGCGTCGCCCGTCTGTTTCCGCACGTCGCTTCACGAGCCGCACCGTCCGTGATGTCATGACGGCACGACGACTGAGGAGAGCTCACCGTGGATGATGCCGAGGCGCGGGACGACGACGGGCAGTCAGAAGAGCCGCCGCAGAGCTCATCGAGGGACAACGTCGTGGGCCAGACTCTCGTGCTCGGCATGTTCATCGGTGCCGCCGTGGGCATGCTCGTCGGCCTGATCCTGTTCGACAGCCCCGGCATCAGCATGAGCCTCGGCATGGGGCTCGGCCTCATCATCGGTGTGGTCGTCGGCTCCTGGAGGGCTGGGCGGCAGGGCCGCGAGGGAGGGCCCGACGAAAGTTGACCCTGGGTCCTCCATCCGGTGGTTCCACCTGCGCGTTGGCCCTTGATGGCATGGTGGACCGACGAGCAAGGAGGCACGCCATGGTGAAGAACGACGTAGATCCGGTCCGCGAGCCCGCGGCAGAGAACACGGAGAACACACCGCCGACGCCGGTGACCAGGGGCGGAACTCTCGCCATCTGGATCATCCTGTGCACGCTGGTCGGCGCTGCCGTCGGCACGCTCATCGGGTCGGTCCTGCCTGGGGACTTCCCCTACGGAAGCGCGATCGGGATCGGCGTAGGTGTGGCGCTCGGCGCTGCGATCGGATCGCGCCGCGCGGATGCGAAGGACCGAGAGCTCGAACGCCGCTCGCAGGGGAGTGACACGCCCACCGATCTCTGATGCCATGGAGTTCCGATGCACGCAGGAGGGCGAGATGACACACGACCGCGATGACGAAACCCCCGGGACTCACACCCCGGAGACCCTGAAGGCGATGCGCAGCAGGGTCGTAGGCCAGGGGGTCGCTGTGGGCATGAGTCTGGGCCTCGCCTTCGGTGCGCTCATCGGTCTGCTCTTCTTCGAGAACGTCGTGTTCGGGGTGCCGATCGGCATCGGCCTCGGCATCGCGATCGGCGCGGTGGTCGGGAAGCGTCGGGCGGATGCAAAGGAAAGGGAGATCGCACGCCGTGCGTCGGAGGAGCCCGACGAGCAGTGACCGATCACGGTCAGCTGCGCGTGCGCACCCCGGTCACGCCGCCGTCGATCGACAGCAGCACACCCACGGTGGAGCGGTTGCGCGGAGAGGCGAGGTAGCAGTGCGCCTCGGCGACCTCGTCGGGCGAGACCAGGCGCCCGTGCGGCTGCCGGGCCTCGAGGGCGGCCCGCTCGGCGATTGGGTCGTCGGCCGCATCCAGCAGGCGCCCCACCCAGGGCGTGTCCGCAGTGCCGGGGAGCACGGCGTTGACCCGGATCCCCTCCCCCACCAGGTCAGCGGCCATCGCGAGGGTCATCGACTGCACGGCGCCCTTCGTGGCGGAGTAGAGCACCCGCTGCGGCAGGCCGACGGCGGAGGCGATCGAGGCGGTGTTCACGATCGCGGCGTGCTCTGAGCTGCGCAGATGCGGCAGCGCTGCGCGGACCACGCGCGCCACCGAGGTGACGTTGACGTCCAGCACCCGCGCCCATTCGGCATCGTCGTTCGCGGCGACATCGCCCTGGGCGCCGATCCCGGCGTTGTTGATCACGATGTCGAGGCCCCCGAGCTGTGCGGCCGCGCTGCTCACCGCGTCCTCGACGCTCGCAGTGTCCGCGACATCGCAGTGCAGGGCGAGGGTGCCGTCGGGGGCGCCCTCGGGGTGGAGGTCGAGCACGGCCACCTGCGCACCACGGGCCATCAGCGCCGTCGCGGTGGCGGCGCCGATCCCGGAGGCGCCGCCGGTGACGAGGGCGCGCAGGTCCGAGAACTCCCCGCCCGAGAGCCCGCCGGGCGGGAGTGGCCCTCGCGAGGGCTCCCCCTGCGATGAGTCCGGGGCGGTCTCGTACGGCGGGGCGGGGGTATGGGACACGGGGGCTCCTCAGGAGGGCGGGATGGCAACGCTGCGAAGTCATCCTAACTCTGCGGGGCCGATCCGCGTCCAGGGGCACGCTCTGCCTGCCTTTTACGGTCCGCTTGAAGGGAGTGGGTTGATTCCGCCCCGACAGACATAGGATGATAGGCGTGGTCGTCGAGGTCCGGGCTCTCGTCGGCGTCGATCCGGTCCGTGCCCGATCTCGAATGGAGTGTCCGTGGAACTGCGACGTCTCGGCCCGGTGGGCCAGGAGAAGCCGGCTGTCGTCTCCGAGGGGGTGACCTATCGGCTCGCGTCGCTGACCGGGGACATCGACGGTGACTTCCTCGCAGCGGGCGGCATCGACCGCGTGCGGCAGGCGCTCGCCGCTGGGGAGCTGCCGGTCTGGGAGCGTGCCGAGGACGAGCGGATCGGGACTCCGATCGCACGGCCGCCGGCGGTGCTGTGCATCGGCCAGAACTACGCCGCGCACGCCGCGGAGTCCGGCGCCGAGCCGCCCACCGTGCCGATCCTGTTCCACAAGCACCCCAACACCGTCGTCGGCCCCCATGACGATGTAGAGATCCCGCCGGGTGCGCAGAAGGTCGATTGGGAGGTCGAGCTGGGCGTGGTCATCGGCGCCGAAGCCGCCTACCTGCCCGATGAGCAGGCCGCGCTCGAGGTCATCGCCGGCTACGTCACCAGCCACGACCTCTCCGAGCGGGACTTCCAGCTCGCCGAGTCCGGGGGCCAGTGGTCCAAGGGCAAGAACTCCCGCGGCTTCAACCCGCTGGGCCCGGCCCTGGTCCCGGCGCGCGGCATCGACCCGCAGGCGCTGCGGTTGTGGTCCGCCGTGAACGGCGAAGGGCGCCAGGACTCCACCACCGCGGACATGATCTTCTCGGTCACCCAGATCATCCAGCACCTCTCGCAGTACATGGTGCTCTCGCCCGGGGACCTCATCAACACCGGCACCCCGCAGGGTGTCGCCCTCTCCGGGCGCTTCCCGTACCTGCAGGCCGGAGACGTGGCCGAGGTGGGCATCGACGGGCTCGGCGCGCAGCGCACCCGCTTCGTCCCCGCCCGCACCACCCCGGCCAGCGCCACCCCGCAGGGAGAGACCCGATGAGCACTTTCACCGCGCTCGATGTCCGGGACGTCCGCTTCCCCACCAGCCGCAGCCTCGACGGCTCGGACGCGATGAACCCGGACCCGGACTACTCCGCCGCCTACCTCACCCTGCGCACCGACGCGCCCGATGAGGGCACGGCGCTGGTGTTCACCATCGGCCGCGGCAACGACGTGCAGAGCGCCGCGATCTCCGTGCTGGCCCCGCACCTGGTGGGCCGGGACGTCGAGGAAGTCCTCGCCGATCTCGGCGGGATCTACCGCGAGCTCACCCATGACTCGCAGTTGCGCTGGCTGGGCCCCGAGAAGGGCGTGATGACGATGGCGATCGGCGCCGTGGTCAATGCTCTGTGGGACCTGCGCGCCCGACGTGAAGGTCGGCCCCTGTGGCTCACCCTCGCCTCGCTCAGCCCTGAGGAGCTGCTGGACCTGGTGGACCTGCGGTACCTCGAGGATGCGCTCACCCGCGAGGAGGCGCTGGAGATCCTGCGCCGTGGCGCCGAGGGCAAGGAGCAGCGGATCACCGCGCTGCGCGAACGCGGCGTGCCCGCCTACACCACCACCCCCGGCTGGCTCGGCTACAGCGACGAGAAGCTCACCCGTCTGCTGGGCGAGGCCCGCGAGGCGGGCTTCGCGATGGTCAAGCTCAAGGTCGGGGCCGACGCCGCCGATGACGAGCGCCGGATGCGCATCGCCCGCGAGGTGATGGGTCCCGGCTACCCGATCGCGGTGGACGCGAACCAGCGCTGGGGCACCGCCGAGGCGATCGAGGCGATCCAAGCCCTGGCCCCTCACGACCCGTACTGGATCGAGGAACCCACCAATCCCGACGACATCCTCGCCCACGCCGCGATCCGCGAGGCCGTCCACCCGGTGCGGATCGCGACCGGTGAACAGGGCTCGAGCCGGGTGCTGTTCAAGCAGCTGCTGCAGGCGCGCGCCATCGATGTGCTGCAGGCCGACGCCACCCGCGTCGCCGGCGTCAACGAGAACGTCGCGATCCTGCTGCTCGCGGCCAAGTTCGGGGTTCCCGTCTGCCCCCACGCCGGGGGAGTGGGACTGTGCGAGATGGTCCAGCACCTGGCGTTCCTGGACGCGGTCGCTATCGCGGGGGACGATGACCGCCGACGCATCGAATTCGTGGACCACCTCCACGAGCACTTCGAGGTGCCGATGCAGATCGAGAACGGCTCGTACATGCCGCCCGAGCAGCCCGGCAATGGTGCCCGCATGCATGCGGCGTCGATCGCCGAGCACGTCTTCCCGGACGGTCCCGTCTGGGCGGGGGAGCAGGCCGTGCCTGCCACAGCTCCCGCCCCTGCCCTGCGCTGACCTCAGCCCAGCCCCGCTCCAGCCCCCGCCCCGACCATCGCGTATTGAGAGGCCCCACCCCCATGGAGCAGATCGCCCTGCACACCCGCATCGCCGAAGGGCATGAAGCGGACTACGACCGCGAGCACGCCCGCATCTCCGACGAGCTCGATGCTGCCCTGCGCGCGGCGGGAGTGCACACCTGGCAGATCTGGCGCGACGGCCGCGACATCTTCCACCTGGTCGAGGTCGAGGACTACCGCGCCATGCGTAAGCAGCTCGCCGAGGACCCGGTGAACCTCCGCTGGCAGGAGCACATCAACCAGTTCCTCGAGGTGGCCGACGACTACGGCGGCGAGGACTCCGGGATCCGTCCCGTCTGGTCCCTGCCGCAGCGGGTCCCCGGGGCGGGGAGCGCATGAGCCCCGCCTCGCAGCTCGAGCTGCCGCGCCTCGGCTTCGGTGCCGCCCAGCTCGGCAACCTCTACCGGACCACCTCCGACGAGGAGGCCGACGGCGCGGTCGCCGCCGCCTGGGACGCCGGCATCCGGTACTTCGACACCGCACCCCACTACGGGATCGGCACCAGCGAACGACGCCTCGGGCAGCGACTGGCCGGCTACCCGCGCGAGGAGTACCTGGTCTCCACCAAGGTGGGGCGCCTGCTGCTGCCGGGGCCCGGCACCGGCGACGACATGGCCAGCGCCTTCGCCGTGCCCGATGACTACGTGCGGCAGTGGGACTTCTCCGAGGCCGGGGTGCGGCGCTCCCACGCGGAATCCCTTCAGCGGCTCGGGCTGCACCGGGTGGACATCCTCTTCGCGCACGACCCGGAGGAGGGGCCGACGGAGCAGGCTTTCACCGAGGGCCTGCCAGCGCTGGCGAGGATGCGCGAGGAGGGGCTGGTCCGCGCCGTCGGCGTCGGCTCCAAGGACGTGGCGGTGCTGCTGCGCGCCGTCCGCACCGGGTTGATCGACCTGGTAATGCTCTCGGGCCGCTACACCCTGCTCGAGCAGGCCGGGGCCGAGGAGCTGCTCGCCGCGTGCGTGCAGCACGACGTGGGGATCGTGGCGGTCTCCGTGTTCAACTCCGGCCTGCTCGCCCAGCATCAGGTCCCCGAGAACGCCACCTACGAGTACGCCCAGGCACCCGCCGCGCTGCTCGCCCGCGCCCGTGAGCTCGCCGGTATCGCCGAGCAGCACGGCGTGACCCTCCCGGACCTCGCCGTACAGTACCCGCTGCGCCACCCGGCCGTGCGCTCGGTGGTGCTGGGGATGCGCACCGCCGCCCAGGTGCGCTCGAACGCCGAGCGGATGAGCACCGAGATCCCGGCCGTGGCCTGGGGGGACGTCGAACGGACCGATCCCGGTGCTGCCACCGGAGGGACCGCCGATGTCCCCCATTGAGCCGGTCACCGACACCCACCTGCACCTGTGGGACATCGCCGAGAGCCCCTACGGCTGGCTCGCCGGCGCCGCCCCCGAGCTGCGCCGCACCGTCGAGATCGACGAGGTGCGCCCCGGGCTGCGCGAGCTCGGTGTCAGCCGGGTGGTACTGGTCCAGGCCGACGACACCGCCGAGGACACCGCTCACCTCCAGCGCACCGCCCGCGCGATCGAGGCGCATGCGGCGCAGACCGGGGAGGGCATCGCTCGCGCAGACGTCGTGGGCTGGCTGCCGCTGCGGGATCCTGCCGCGGTGCGCGAAGCGCTCGCCGATCCGCAACGCACCGATCACCTCGTAGGGGTGCGGCATCTGGTCCACGACGACCCCGACCCGGGCTTCCTGGACCTTCCCGAGGTCGCGCAGTCGCTCGAGCTGCTGGCCGCGGCCGGCCTCCCGCTCGATGTCCCCGACGCCTTCGA